>NZ_POYH01000053.1:0-15853 GCF_002899995.1 Acinetobacter sp. AKBS16
CACCTTCGACATCTACACCAATAGCCTTAGTCGCTTCACGAAGTGGTGGGCTAAAAAGAATCACTTCTTCTTCGGCCACTGCAAGTAAAGCAACTACTTTAATATAACTATCATAAGATGATTCTAGAAAATTTCTTACCTGATCTGCAATTTTTGAAGGTTGATACTCTCTACGGTCCTTCTCACTCAAACCATAATCATTCAATAAATCTTCATATAAAGGATAATGTGCATACTCCGGATTACCTAGATAATAATTGTCCGGGTCTGTTCCTGGTCTAAAACCAAATTCATCAAGTACATTTAAACTTAATAAAACGCGTGGAAACATTTTAGCTCCAGAATGGAGTTTAGGCTCCAATTGTTTTGTCTGGAACTGGGCCATTAATAAGGCATCAGTAAAGATCTGAACAATCGCATGACGATATTCTAAATGAATTCTTGTTAAAGTGAATTTATCAAGCAATCCATTATTTAAAACTTCGATCGCCGGATGTTTACATACTGGTAATTCAGCAATTCTCGCTCTTAATTGTTTGAGAAATTTTAGATTTTCTTCCCACTGTTCTGTAGGAATACTATTCTTCATCCCCAGTAATGCCTTTTGTCTTGGATTATCGAAATCTTCAAATTTTTTTGACATAATCATTCTCAATAACAAATTAATTCTTATAGTTAGGTTATGAGTTCCCCATTATTTTAATCGTGCATTCATTTGCTACTAAATAAAATTGTATACTCATCCCTAAACAATTTGATATTAGGTTTATTATTACTACAAATCAATGGATAATTTAATGAATTTTTTTAATGAATCAAATAACAATTAATATCGAAAAATACTATTTTTTTAGGCTCTCACATGTTGTATTACATTAGCGTTTTCAATATGATTAAACTGACTTTTGCCAGAGCACTAGCCTTAAAAAAGAAACGGATTTCAAAAGATTTACTACGGGGAAATCGATGTCAAAAAGAGACACTATTATAAAAACAGCAACTGCCCTTTTTAATGAAAAAAGCTATAACTCTATTGGAGTGGACAGAATTATTGCTGAATCCAATGTTGCAAAGATGACATTCTACAAGTATTTTCCCTCAAAGGAAAAACTAATAGAATCATGCCTTTACAAAAGGAATTCTGATATACAGTCTGCTATATTAGAAAGAATCAATACCAATGACCTACCTTTAGTTCAACTCAGAAGCTTATTTAATTGGTATATTGACTGGATTTACACAGAAGACTTTAATGGATGCTTATTTAAAAAGGCAACTATGGAAGTAGTACAACTTTACCCATCCGTTAAAAATCCTATTAATGAATATAGAGAATGGCTCTATGAGCTTGTTTTTTCTATTTTAATTAAAATTCAGGTAGAAGACGCAGCTGCATTAACCAATCTATTTCTTAATATCCTCGATGGAGTTATTAATGATGGAACAATTGATAAAAATTTAATTAATGCTGAAAAAACTTGGTCTTATATTAAAAAAATAATCGATCTTGAGAAAATTGAGGAATTAGTCGCTATTTAATTTAATAACATTGAAATACTAGACTAAAAAACAAGAGTGTATACTTTTGTTTTTTAGTCTAAAAGCTTCATTTAAAAATTTTATTAAGCACTAAATATTATAAAAATTAATAAGATAATTTTTCTTAAAATATTAACCAATAGAATTAGTAACAATATAAAACTCTCTCAAAAAGCTTAGACATAAACCATTAATATCCATAAAAGAGTTCTTACTCATTAGCTGTATTCACTCAAACCAACCTCATAAATCTATTGGTACTAGAATAAATTACGAAATTATAATTACTAAGAAATAAATCATAGATTATTTAGTTTCTCTAGATAAATTAAAAGAATAATATTTAAAACAAACTTAACAATAAAATTTTTCTATAAAGTGCTTTTTCATAAACATCTATATTAAATATTGTATTGATCATATGAGCTGTGTATTTAGAGAGCAAAATTTACGAGATATTTCATAACACCAAGCAACAACATTGCTAGCAATTTAGCACAATGATACTTTAGAAAATCTACAATCAAGCTAGCCAATGAAAAGTGCAATTTCAAAATACAATTTAAAGTAGATATACTTCACGACAAAGTTTGCTCGATATCTCTTTAAAATGTCCCCTACTTCTAGCTTTTGGCGTAGTCTCTTCCGTCTCATACATATTTATGCCGGTATTTTTATTGCCCCATTTATATTTGTTGCCGCATTTACTGGCTTACTATATGCAATCACGCCTCAGCTAGAGCAATTCATCTATAAAGATGCATTAAATGTTCAGCCTTTAAATAAGGAGATATACCCTCTAAGCCAGCAGATTGAAAGCGCAAGAAAAGTCATGCCTGCAACTGCACAAATTACAGAAGTCAGACCATCACCAAGTCCTGTGCAAACTACGCGGGTTATTTTTTCCGATCATACACACCATCTAAATAATGAAGCCGTTTTTATTGATCCTTATATGCTTTCTGTAAAAGGACAACTTGCTGTGTATGGAACCAGTGGCGTATTACCGTTACGTACATTCTTAGATCAATTACACAGCAATTTATTATTAGGAAAATGGGGACGTTTTTATAGTGAACTTGCTGCAAGTTGGCTTGGTTTTTTAACTTTAAGTGGGCTATACAGTTGGTGGAAGCGTCGCTCAAACTTCAAAAACAGACAAACAAATAAAAATCACTTATTAAAATGGCATAGTTCTATTGGGTTAGCTTTACTACCACTTTTATTGTTCATTGCGATTACTGGTCTTACATGGTCTCAATGGGCTGGTGATAATATTCGTATTGCCCGTCAATGGTTAAACTGGCAAACACCAACATTGACCACCTCACTAAATCAGATTTCATTGCCAGAAATGGCTCATCATGAACATCACGAAATGGCCATGACGCCAAATTTAGACATCATGCCAGCTGAATTCGATTCTGTATTAGCAATTGCTCGAGCAAATGGGATTAATTCAACAGAAATACAAATCAAACCGCCAGTTGCTGAGAACCAAGCTTGGACTGTTGCGGAAATACAGCGTAAATGGCCCACACAAGCAGATAGTATTGCGATTGATATGCATGAACACAAGGTAATCGATAAACTCGCTTTTAAAGATTATTCATTAGTTGCAAAACTTACACGCTGGGGAGTTGATGCACATATTGGGGTACTATTCGGTTGGGTCAATCAATTGATTCTGGTTCTGTATGCGCTCGGGCTATGTGTAATGATTGTTTATGCGTATAAAGCTTGGTTTAAAACCTCCAATGTAAAACTTACGACCCATCATTTTATTAACCAAACTTTGTTCGTATGGAAACATGCAACTACACAACAAAGAATAATTACGATATTAATGCTTGCTGCTCTAGGGCTGAGTTTACCTATTTTTGGATTTAGCTTAGTCATCACCTTATTTATTTTGCTCATAAAAAAACAGCTCCCTCTTAAAGCTTAATAAAGCTCTGGTCTTTGCCAACTCATCAGCTTCTCGTATTAGGGAGATGATCAGTTGGTAAAAGATTAAATGAATAAAATACCGGTTAAACAATTCCCTACTTGTAGTTTTGGCTGCTTCTTGGCAAGGTATGTGCCAGTAAAACATTAGGAATTTGTTCACATATGGCGAGTCCGGCACAAATCATTCGACATAAATTTCTCAATACATTCTTTTCACGCCACTCTATTTGGTTCTTGTGTATTTTTACTGCACTCACAATCACGTGGTTTAGAACCGTATATACACCTCATAGTATTTATTATTTTATTTCGGATACTTTACTCAACGGTTTATGGGTCGTCAGTGGCGCATTAAGCTTATTAGGTCTATATGATGTCTTACAAAATAGACATTCAATCTTAAGAAATTACCCGATTATGGGCCATTTCCGTTTTTTATTTGAAGATATACGCCCTGAAATTCGCCAATACTTTATTGAAGCGGATCAAGATGCCCTTCCTTTCTCGCGTATGCAAAGAAGTTTGGTTTATCAACGTGCTAAAAATGAGAATGCAGATAAACCTTTTGGATCAATTATTGATGTCTATCAAGAAGATTATCGCTTTATTGTTCATTCCATTAGTCCATGTCCACCAGCGGATCCTAAGAGTTTCCGTATCCAAATTGGTAATGCCCAATGCCTTCAACCTTATAGTGCATCCATTATGAATATCTCTGCCATGAGCTTTGGTAGTTTAAGTGCGAATGCAATACGTGCATTAAACAAAGGAGCACAATTAGGCGGTTTTTATCACGATACCGGTGAAGGTAGTCTCAGCCCTTATCATTTAGAAAATGGTGGTGATATTGTTTGGCAAATTGCCAGTGGATATTTTGGCTGCCGAACTTTAGACGGAAAATTTGATGAACAGAAGTTTGCTAAGCAGTCTCAATTGCCACAAATCAAAATGATTGAGCTTAAGCTTTCGCAAGGGGCTAAACCGGGCCATGGCGGTATTTTACCTAAACATAAGATTACTGCTGAAATTGCCGAGATCCGTGGTGTTTCCCGTGACCATGATTGTATCTCTCCTGCGAAGCATTCAAGCTTTTCGACACCAATTGAAATGATGCATTTCTTACAGAAGTTACGAACTTTATCTGGTGGTAAACCGGTAGGTTTCAAACTGTGTATTGGTCAACCTTGGCAGTTTATGAGTATTGTAAAAGCAATGCTTGAAACAAAAATTGTGCCTGATTTTATTGTAGTTGATGGTTCTGAAGGTGGCACTGGCGCAGCCCCTATTGAGTTTAGTGACTATATCGGAACACCATTACGTGAAGGCCTACGTTTTGTTCATAACACACTTGTAGGTGCTGGCCTAAGAGATCAAGTTAAAATTGGTGCAAGCGGTAAAATTATTAGTGCATTTGATATTGCCAGCACATTTGCACTCGGTGCAGATTGGGTGAACTCAGCACGTGGCTTTATGTTTGCAGTTGGATGTATTCAAGCGCAAAGTTGCCATACAAACCAATGTCCTGTAGGCGTTGCAACCCAAGATAAAGATCGCCAGAAAGCACTCCATGTACCGACCAAAGCAGAACGCGTATTTAATTTCCACAAAAATACATTACATGCATTATCAGAAATGATTGCTGCGGCAGGTTTACGTCATCCATCGGATATTAAAGCTCATCATTTAGCTCAACGGATTAATGACCGTGAAATTAAAAACTATGCTCAATTACACTTCTTCTTAGAAGAAGGTGAGCTTTTACAATCTGAACTGAAAAATGATGATGATAATTTCTATTATCGTATGTGGAATATGGCTGACGCCAATCATTTTTAAATAGTTAAAACTGAAGCTGCCTCTATAGGCAGCTTCAAACTTTAATAATAAAAATGTTTCGGCTTTGCATGTAAAAAGGCTGGAATTAAACCTGTTAAAGCCGCACGAATATCTGCACGTTCGTTAATTAATTGATGGGAACCCTCTTCCAGCATCAATAAGGTTTGAAGCCTAAACTTACGGCGAATAAACTCGATGTTGTAACGCCAGTCTACTGTTTGATCTAATGCCCCTTGTGCAAGCCAGACAGGAATACGACAAGCAGGTCGCTCTTCCATTTCCTGCATCCATTTTGACATTGCCAAAATCCAGTCCATGCCCATCATGCGTGGCTGCAATGGATCTTTTAAACGAATAAATCTTAAAAATTCAGGATTATGGTTATTCCGTCTAAAGTGTCGAGGCACTTGGCGCTTAATACGACGAATAATGCCTAGACCTACCGGATTATGCCACCATGCTGTTTTAGCAGGACGAATTAATGGTGAAAGCAATAAAACCCTATCGACGATTGGGTCTTGTCTTTTTTCTGCATACTCAAGCAAGTGATGCATCCAGATTGCCCCACCCGTACTTTGACCAATACCTACCCATGGTTTCGGTAATTGATCAGCATGTTTGACATATTGATAAACCGCCATCAGAACTTGTTGATAATGGTCAAAATTTTGAATACTTGCAGGTGAACCATTACTCAAACCATGACCAGGTAAGTCGTAGGTAATAACACTAAAGCCTTGTTCAAGTATTTCGCGAATAATGGGCTGATAAATTCCGCTATGCTCCAGATAACCATGCAATAAACATACGGTTCCTTGGATTTTGTCTAATTTAGGTTTAAAAACTTGGACATGCAGACGAAATAAAGGCATTTGGACATAGCCTTGCCAATGCTCACAGTCCAGTAAATGTAAACCGTATAATTTACGATATGCTAAAAGCTCGCGAGAAGGCTCTTCTAAGGTATTTAAATTGAGTGGGCTTAAAACTTGCGGAGTGAGTTCACGGTTCGGAACCGGTAAATCTAATTGTTTTAATACGGCAGGATTGAGAAATGGAATCTCAGACATTAAGGCACCTCTCGACAATCACTTGAACCAAATAACATGTCACGAATTGTCGCAAGTAATTCATAATTTGCACGACGACTATGATCGTAGTTTTGTGTACTCGGTTGCCAACGTGTAAGCGGTGTTGGCATTGGAGCGGTAACAGGAATAGTTTCTATCCCATTTAAAGCAAATAAACGGCGCGTACGTGGCATATGATATTCATCTGTGACCAACATAACTGTAGGCGCACCACCTTTCTTTTGAAGTAACAATGAACTAAAGCGAGTATTCTCACAGGTATTCATACTGCGCTTTTCTAATAATTTTGCATCTACTCCACGTGCTTTCAACCATGCTTGCATATAAGGGGCTTCAACTCCACTTAATACGATAGGTAGATGGTTTGTCTTTTCAACTTCTAAGGTTTTTTCTAGTCTTAACCGCGTATAGCTATTAACTACAATATCTTTGCCATTTTTATCTAAAGTTAAACCACCGCCCAATACTACAATCGCATAAGGTTCTGATAACTTTTTAGGTTGAGCAGGCAGAGGGTTTTTACGAACATATTCAACTTTCTGCTCAGGCTCACTCGCCGCTTTTTGATGCTCTGGCACTACAGGTTTTCTTGCTAAAAACTCCGTATATTGCTCTGTAAGGGCTTTATTTTCAGAACTATTAATAGAAAGTGCTGCATCGATAGGGCTACTTGCTTCATCGGCCGCATCAATTTCTGAGTTTTTCGCAACCAAAGGGACACTCACAGCCGTCGTTTCTTTCTCTTCCTGTAGTTCTTGTTCTTTTTCTTCTAAAAGAATAATTTGCTGCAAAGCTTTATAGTTTTCTTGTATGTAACCCAAATCTGCTGTCTTATTTTCACGTAAAGCATCTTCTGTTAACTTCAAATAAGCCTGACGAGCAATCCATAAATTTGACCCCGGCTCTAAGTTGTCATGTTCACTTAATGCTGCTTTTCGCTGGCTTTCCGCAGCCACCTCATTAACATCTACCGGAACAAAATAGTTAAGTCCAGCTACAATAAGTTTTGAATAAAACGGCGAATACAAAAAAATCACGAAACAGCCTAATAGTACAAATAGTACAGTAACTACTTGTACAAAACGTACCATCAAGTGTACTTTTGGCATAAAACTATTCCGTATGATTTTCAATTAAACCTAAATTGTTATAAAGCACAGGCTCTGGTTCTAACATAATTTGGAAACGCTGTTCAACATCATGTTGTACAGCTTGATAAGTTTTCTTTACATCCGCAAGAGATGCATTGGCATAATTCACCAAAACCAAAGCTTGCTTATGGAACATTCCCACTACACCGAGTTGTTTACCTTTCCATCCAGCCTGATCAATTAACCAACCAGCAGCAATTTTAACGTTACCATTAGCCTGAGGATAATGTGGAATTGTTGAGAATTGTGCGATTAATCGTTCAAATTCTTGAGTATTTACAATCGGATTTTTAAAGAAACTTCCTACATTCGGATATTCTTTTGGATCAGGTAATTTACTTTGTCGAATATGAATGACCTGATTTTGTAAATTTTCAGCAGTCAGGTTATCTCCTACTGCCTGTTTTAAATCGCCGTAATTTAGCTTTAGGTTGGCTTGTTTAAGCAGCTTAAAGGTGACATGAGTAATGATGTAACGAGCTGGGTCATCTTTAAAAATGCTATGTCGATAAGAAAAATGACAATCTGCTGCCGAAATTGATCCGGTTTGTTTTAATAGACGGTCATAGACTTGTACCGACTCAATAAACTCACCAACCTCAACACCATAAGCACCAATATTTTGCACTGGTGAAGCACCAACCAAGCCCGGAATAAGTGCCAAGTTCTGTAAGCCAAACCAATTTTGTTTTGTAGTATATAAAACGAAATCGTGCCAATCCTGCACCGACTTTAACTCGAATAAAATCCTGATCTTCAGATAAAACGTCTAGGCCCTGAATATCAAGATGAATAACTAAAGCATTAATTTGTTGCGGTAATAGCATGTTACTACCGCCAGATAATACAAGTACATTTAGCTCATGCTCTTTAGCAAAAGCTAAAGCTTCTTCAATATCTTCAATAGATTGGACCTTAGTGTAATGAGAAGCTGTAACATCTAAACTTAAAGTATTGAATGGCTTAAGCTGTACTTGATTTTGAATTTGCATTGTATTGAAAAACCTGTTTTTAAACATTCAATTGTTTTTTTAGGATATTAATCCACGCCAACGCACTTGATTCACATTGGTCGAGTACACGTTCAAAGCCCTCATCTCCACCATAGTAAGGGTCAGGCAGAGCTTGTTGTGGATATTGAGGATCATGTTCACTCATTAATGCTACTTTTGCCCGAATTTGATGGCTGCCAAATTGGAAGATAGCTCTTTGTAGCAAGTCGTGAATATCATCAAAGTTTTGATGATCCATTGCCAAAATCAAATCAAAATCTAAAAAGTCTTGAGTTGAAAGTTGTCTTGCCCGCAAAGAAGATAAGTCATAGCCTCTTTTTTTTGCATGCAATTGGCTACGCTGATCAGGTGCTTTATTTGGATGATAGTTACTTGTTCCAGCTGAATCGACAATGATATTGAGTTGATGCTGATCACAATAATGTCTAAAAACCACTTCAGCCGTGGGAGAACGGCAAATATTTCCTAAACAGACACATAACACCTTATACTGTGCTTCCATTAGAAATTTATTCCAACCACTTAAACTAAAAAATAAATAAGTATTTTACACGCAAAAATCTGCAAAAACCCGACAAAATTATTCATTATTATCAGGTTTGAATTGACCATTGTGACAAGCTCTCATTTTCTCAAAACTCACGCAGCTTGAAAAGTAAAATGAGAGATTTTAAAGGAATTTTCTATGTGCTCAATCCTCAACTCAATCTTGATTGCCTTTCAAGATTGAGTATCTGTAGCAATGAACACTGAAAAATGTAATAGCTTATAAATATTGCAGGATCAGTGTGAGAAAAAATTATTAAAAGAATTTGATATCAGTTGGAGTCGATATTTTAGCTGCATCGCCTAAAGGTTTTAATGAGCCATTTTTAGTATCAAAACGGAATAAGCTAATGTTATTACTATAAACATTCGTCACATACAGATATTTACCTGACTCATCAAATGAAAAAGCACGTGGTTCAATACCATTGGCCTTATAAACTTGTGGTTGACCTAAAAGCCCATTCTGTTGGATTTTAAATACCAAAAGTTTGTTGTCCGCACCACGATTTGCAGCGATCACATACTTACCATTTGGACTAAGAATAATTCCACTTGCACTCTTGAATTCAGGTGTTTTGTCCTCGTGAACCAGTTTTAGCTCAGCGACTTTTTTCAAATGGCCATCTTGTACGTTAAACGTCACAATTTCACTTCGCATTTCCGCGGTAATGTATGCCTGTTTACCATTTGGTGAAAAGACCATATGACGTGGACCAGAACCATGCTTAAAACTCACATCTCGGCTCTTGTCCGCTTCAAGTGGTTGAGGCTTACTTGGGTTGTAACGAAAAGCATAGACTTTGTCATTTCCAAGATCACTTGCATATAAATACTTACCATCTGGGCTAAAAGTTGTCGAATGGGCATGGCCACTATCCTGACGCCCTTTAACATGACCAGAACCCTCCGAAAAAACAATATTTTGTACCATTTCACCCAAATGTCCATTTGGTAAAATTGGCAAAACAGCGACACCGCCACGTCCTTTATCAAATGCAGAATAATTCGACACAAATAGGAATTTACCATCTAAACTGATGGATGCATGTGTTGGATGCCCGCCATGACTATTTACCGTATTCAATACCTCTACCTTTCCATTTTGAACCGATAATGCCGTTACCGCCCCTTCATTTTCTTCATTAGTGGTATATGCAAAACGGCCATCTTTCGATTTTACAACCCAAGATGGACTTTTCATTTGCAATACCTTAACAGGAGTTAAGGTCCCGTCAGCATTAACTTGTAGCTGGTACAGACCTTCACTGGCTTTTTCTGGTTTTTGCACAAGCGGTGCATCTGGGATAGATGTCCAGGTTCCTACTAAAGCGATTTGTTGTTGTGCTGCGTTTACTGTAGAGCCCCATCCAAATGACAAAAGTGTCAATGATAATGTTGCTGTTAATTTTTGAATTAGCTCACGATACTTAATATTTGCATATCCATTTTTGTCGGTATCCTTGCCGTATCCAGTATTGACATTAGTATCTATTTTCACATGCATATCCTTAAAAAAATTTACCTTATTTGCATTTACCAATAAGGTATTCACAATCTAATTTCATTTAATGATTTTGAAAATTAGTTTATAAAATGCCAATTTTCAAGTGAATTTTCTTTAACTAAATGCAGCTTTAAAACACGGCTACTTTTAAGAGAATTTGCAGAATGAATCCTATAGAATGCATCTATAATAATTTTCAAAAATAAGGAAATAATGTATATGAGCCATTTTCAGTTTCAGACCGTTCCCAACATTATTTCAGGACTCGGTTCTATACAAGAATTACAGAATGTGTTGGCATCAAAAACTTACCGCAAGTTATTACTGGTAACTGATGCGGGTATGATTAAAAATCAGTTACACCTGCCTATTCTTCAAATTTTAGATACTCTTAAAATTGAACATGTCATTTATGCTGATGTTCAGGCCGACCCACCAGAGCAAGTGGTATTAGATGCAGCGAATTATGCTAAACAGCAAAATGTAGATGTTATTGTCGGCTTTGGAGGCGGAAGTTCTTTAGATGTAGCCAAAGTGATTGCCTTACTCGCACATCCTAACCAAACTCAAAACCTACAAGAAATGTATGGGGTAAATCAGGTCAAAACAGCCCGACTTCCACTTATTTTAATTCCCACTACAGCCGGTACTGGCTCGGAAGTGACGCCCATATCAATAGTGACTACAGGTGAAACGACAAAAATGGGAATTGTCTCTCCGGTACTCTATGCCGATACAGCAATTCTTGATGCAACTTTTACTCAAAATCTACCTGCCCATATTACGGCTGCTACAGGTATTGATGCGATGGTCCATGCCATTGAGGCATATACCTCTAAACATAAGAAAAATATTTATACCGATATTTTAGCGAAACACGCTTTGAAGCTGCTGAACCATAACTTACCGAAAGTTCTTAAAAACGGTAATGATTTAGAGGCACGTCAGAACATGCTGTTCGGCTCAATGCTTGCAGGTCAGGCATTTGCAAACTCACCTGTTGCTGCCGTGCATGCTTTAGCCTATCCATTGGGTGGACATTTTCATTTGTCGCATGGACATACCAATGCTTTGGTGCTCGTTGAAGTACTGAAATTTAATGCGCCCTATGCCAAACAATACTATGCAGAACTTATGCAATGGCTTGATCCATATAGTAATGGCAGCACCGATGGTTTGTGTGATCTGTTTATTGACCATATGCAAAATCACTTAGACCGTAGTGGTTTGACTTTAAAACTTAGTGATTTGAGTATTGGAGAGTCTAGCTTACCAAGACTTGCTCAAGATGCCATGTTGCAAACTCGATTACTGCAAAATAATCCACGTGACATGACAGAAGCTGCTGCTTTAGCAATTTATCAGGCGATTTATTAATGACTAAACCCGTTTTAAAAACTCGTGATCAATTTAAATTTTTTTTAGATATTCAAACTCGCTGGGCAGATAACGATATTTACGGTCATGTGAATAATGTGACTTACTATAGCTATTTTGATACGGCAGCCAATGCTTTGCTCATCCAGAAAACAGGTTTTGATATTCATGAAGCAAAATCAATTGGTTTAGTCGTCGACTCAGCTTGTAGCTTTTTTCAAGAGTTATCATTTCCAGAAGTTATTCAGGTAGGCGTTGCGATTGGTAAAATTGGAACGACATCTTTACGCTATGAATTGGCAATCTTTAAACAAGGTCAAGACCAAGCCTCAGCTCAAGGACATTTTGTGCATGTGTTTGTTGATCGTGAAACACGCAAGACTGTTCCAATATCCGAGTCAGTCCGTGAAGTTTTAGAGAATTTTTTATTATAAAAAATGAGGCAAAAAGAAAATAAGTTCCTCTTTTTGCCTTATCCTAACTTAGATCATTGCAGGATCACTAAAGGAATCCTCACCTGTTTCGACTCGGCCAGCAAAACGTCGGTAATAATACGGATCACTCTGGCTCGTAACTTCAAAATCATACCAATGCCCAACATCAGCCAACGACCAATGTTGCTTAACAACTTGTCTCGCTTTTACGGTCAGTTGCAATGGCGCATCTTGTCGATATGCACAAGGTTTTACTGTCAATATTGTATCCTTGGCTCCCTCATTCATGAGTTCGACATAAACATCACCATTAGCAATGTCATAGCACACTCGAATTTCAGGTTTAACACTACTATCGATAATACGTTGAGTATCCCCTTTAAAATGACGATGGTAGCCATTTGGACCAAGTACCCATAGGTCATAACGGCCTAAGTTATCGTTTAAAGCATCCCACTCATCATCTAAAGTTTTATTCGGCTCGACAATATAACGCTTTGGAATACGGTCTAAATTGAGCTTGTCATATACATGGAAAACCGCTGCTTGCTTACCCGTATTAGAAAAAATCAATTTCACCTTACCATCTGCTTTACAACGCGCACTGGTATGCAACTCATAAGGTAGCGCCCGTGATAGACGGATCCCACTTTGCTGAATGGGTAACTTAATATCCGTAGGTACAGGAACGGCTGGCAAAGCTTCCTGATTTTCTCTTAACTCATCTGCCTGCACACGTGTTTGTTTACCACTCAGCTGCGGTAAAACATCTGCATTTGGTGTTTTAAAGTTAAATGCACTGGTTAAATCACCACACACTGCACGACGGTATGGACTGATATTCGGCTCTTTTACTCCAAAACGTTTTTCTAAAAACATGAGCACGGAAGTATGATCAAAAACTTGTGAGTTGACCCAACCGCCACGACTCCATGGAGAAATCACATATAAAGGAACACGAGGACCCGGACCATAAACTCGTCCATCAGGTGTAGGCTGTGAATGGCTCCCCTCAGGTGCAGCATGATCAAAATATTCATCTTGCATATCAGCATTGCTTAGTGTCGATTTACCTGCGTACTGGCCGTTTTTGAATCGAGATGGTGCTGATGGCGATGGCATATGGTCAAAGTAACCATCATTTTCATCAAAGTTGATGAGCAGAGCCGTTTTACTCCACACCTCTGGTACAGCAGTTAATGCATCAATAATTTCTTGAATAAACCAAGCTCCTTGAACTGGGCTTGAAGGGTCTGGATGTTCGCAGTATATCGATGGCGCGTTAATCCAAGAAACTTGAGGTAACTTCCCTTCACGAATATCTCTTTTAAAAGCGTCGAGATACTCTTCTGGTTTATTGCCCGGTAGCGTATTTGCAATGCCTTTATAGAGTGGATTTTTGGCATTATCAGTAGCCGCATCATAGGCTTTATACGGTAGTTTTTGACCCGTATCGGCATACGGTTTATTCGGCTCTCCACCGCTTGAAACGGGATAACCGGATGCAATGTTGGCCTTTCTAAAAGAACGGAATGCACCCAACATATTATCACCCCATTCATCTGGCATATTCTGATAACAAATCCAGCTTATCCCTGCTTCTTCTAATCTTTCGGCATAGGTTTTCCAAGTGTAACCACGGTCTGCCGTTGCTGGGTTACCATCAATCCAGTCCCATTCATTATTTACAAATGAACGCTTGGTCGGTGTTGCACCATTGGTACCAGTTAAATGAAAAGAGCGGTTCGCATCTGTTCCGGTGTGCATAGAACAATGGTAGGCATCACAAATCGTAAAGGCATTGGCAAGTGCAAACTGATATGGGATTTCTTTTTCTTTAAAATAGCCCATAGATATATCGGTTTTATGAGTTGGCCAGTTTGCCATACGTCCATTGTCCCACGCCAACTGACTGTCATCCCACGTATGAGGCGTACCATCTGCACGCTGTGCATTATTGGCTGTTCCATCTAAGTGAAATGGGGTTAAAACCTGACCATTACTTCTCAGCTGTTCCCATACACGGCGACCATTTGGCAGAGGGATTGTAAAACGGTCAGCAAAGCCTCGAACGCCCTTTAACGTACCAAAATAATGGTCAAAAGATCGGTTTTCCTGCATTAAGATGATGACATATTCAACATCCTGAATAGTGCCCGTTTTATTATTTGCAGGAATTGCTAGAGCTTTTTGAATACTCGATGGGAAAGCCGCTAACGCTGCAGCGCCAAAGCCCATATTTAAAGAGTAATTTAAAAATTTACGACGTGTAATCATGATCAAATTCTTTTTATTATTGTAAGTTTATGGAGCACAGCGCATGACAGGCTTTTTACCTGTGTCGGGTGTATTCGAATTATCATTTGCCGAGTCGTTACAACCACTCAGCAGAATAGCGCCGATTAATAAAAAATAAGAATATTTAAAGGAAGTTGTTCCTGTGCATTGCCTTTTCATGACGATATATAGTCCATTTAAAATCTAAAATGGCTAACATAGAAAAGTACAATGACAGTGGCGTGACCTGAATATTTCAATCCAGTGAAAACTATGAAAATTCTATTTTTCAAGTTTCTCACCAGATCAAAACTCAATTGAACTTAAGGCTTTAATTGAATATTTTGCAGCTCACCATCAAAAGTCTCTATGAGGCTTTTAATAACGGGTTGTTGCTGTAATAGTTCTGTAGCCCGATGGAAAGCTTTTTCTTTACGAACGCTTTGCATAACATACGGTGTAGCAGTATTGACTGCACCATACTCGACCGTAAATTGTGTATTTGGCCACTGCTGCTTTAAAGCTTCAATTAAGGCTTGTTGTAGCTGAGTCAACATATTTTCATATTCTTGAGGAATATGGAAAACCGTGTTGCCACCAATTTCCCCAGTCATCACACCATGTTGAGCAAGTTCTTGAACGGCTGGAGAAAGCTGGCTATTTCTAAACCAAAACTCCCACTTTTCAAGTGTCCACTCACCTTCCAAAGTTTGTGATGGCAACTTTAAAATATCTTGTGGCATCAGCTGGCTGTTATCTGTTGCGTTAGGCTCTTTTACCACCGCAACTGTTTCAACAATTTCAACTTGCACCAATGACTGTTGTTCAATAACAGGTTCAGAAACCAAGTCATAAGCTGACGTATCTTGAGCAAGTGAAAATTCAGCACTCGATGCTTCAAATAAACCTATAGGCTCAGCAGTAGAAGCTGGTTCAGGTTCGATTTGTTTGACTTGGGTTTCAGCCTGAACTTGTACTAACTTTTGTTCTGGTACCGGAATGAAATCTTCCTCAAGGACACTAACAGTCTCTTGAACAACTGCTGACTCAAGTCCAATCAACTCATGATGATTTGGGTCAAATACCATTAAGTCCTGATTAGGCTGAGGTTCAGGTTCAGGTTCAGGTTCAG
>NZ_POYH01000054.1:0-2985 GCF_002899995.1 Acinetobacter sp. AKBS16
TTTCCAGTAAAGAACCCCGACAATTACCATCATTACGCCTGGTACGATTAATGCAACGCGCCAACCCATAGTTTGCTCGACACCGAACATGACAATTGCACCGAGTAATAAAGGCATTAGAGCTTGTGTTGCACCACCGCCAGCATTACCCCAACCCGCAGCAGCTGCATTTGCTGTGCCTACGACATTTGGCGCAAACATGATACTGGTATGATATTGCGTAATGACAAAGCTTGCGCCAATTGCACCGATGAGTAAACGGAAGAAAAGAAAAGATTCATAGCTGTTGGCAGCGGCAACACCAAATACAGGAATACTGCCAAGTAAGAGAAGGGTGGTGTAAGTAATACGCGGACCATATTTATCACAAAGTGGTCCGACAGCAAGCCGCACTAAAATTGTAATTGCAACGGCGGCAATATTAATATTGGCAATTTGATCTTTGGTTAAGCCGAACTCACCTTTAATAACGGGCATTAATGGAGCGCAAGCAAACCATGCGAAGAAGCAGACAAAGAACGCAAGCCAAGTCATGTGGAAAGCACGCATGGCTGGGGTTGAAAAACTGAATAATTTAATTTCAGTCGCTTTTTTTGCATCTAAATTAATATTTGAAGACATACGCCGTCCCCCTGAACTGAACGAAATTTTAATTTGCACGACAAAATGAATTGTCTATTTGCATACCGATCAGAGCGGACATCTTTGGCCGTCTTGGTTTATCCATTGAATCGCCATTGATTCATCATGTCATAAATAAAGCAAAGTGCGTGCCAAAAGATAATTTTTACTAAAAGGAAAATCTTAGTTTTTAATTTTATTAGGTTAGTTGTCTAACATAAAAATGATTAGAGAAAAAGAATTAAAAGAAGAGGTGTTAATCAAAAATAAAGAAGGTTGAGCTTAGTAAACATGATCCTAAAAAATGCTCATTTTTTTGGCATTTTGGTTTAAAAAGAAGCAATTTTGGCAGGATAAATAAAAAGCTATAAAAGCTTAAGTAAAGCTTTTATAGCTTGTGTGCTTTTGAGGTTTAGAATCGGTAACCCACACCTAAATAAGTAATAAGTGGGTCAATATCAATGGTCGTTTTTGCACGAATTAACTCTTTTCCAGTATTGCGATCAATTACATTGATTTTGGCATCACTACTCATTTTTGAATATGAAACCGAACCTACAGCAAACCAGTTCGGATTAAAATCATAAGTTGCACCTAACGTAACAATCGGAGCAAAAGTATCAGTTGCTTTAAGCTTTACCACCGGATCTGCAGAAGATGTTTTACGATCTAATGCTGCACCTGCCTTATTATCGTGGATATTCTGGATCATGTGACCCGCTTGAATTAAATCGGCTTCAATACCGGAATTCATTTTTAAATCATTAAAGTAAGCATACATCACGCCAGCTCCGATATAAGGACGGAACTTATTTACGCCTGTCTTACCAAACTGATATTGCAGTTCTACAGCTGGTAACCATGCACGTGCGGTCGCAGCCTTACCGCCCTGAGAAAGATCAGTAATATGAATGTCTTGCTTTAAAGGAATATCTCCACCCGCTTTGGCAATACCATCTCCGATGATTCCTCCAATCACAGATCCATCTTTTAGTGGAGTCGCTTTTCCAGAGAGGGGAGCGTAAATATTACCTTTTCCATTAATATCTACTTTAGGGGGAATACCACCTTTAATTTCTAAAGATAAATTATCCGTAAAGTTGTAGTTAAACATAAGACCAACGGTATCAACATCAGCAGCTTCTAAGCCAGAACCTTGTTGTTCCCATTGAGAAAGACCATTAATTTCTGCTGTACCCGCAAGTGATGAGGGAAGAGTGTCTGTAAACTTATCAAGAAGACTAATAGTGCTATGCCAAAATTGTCCTGAAGGTTTACTTTGATCGATTGCGTCTAAAACAGCTTTTGTAGATACATCTCCAACTTTAGATTTTGTACCTTCTGCAACGCTAGTATTGATATTGACAGGGTTTCCTGAGCCTTGAGGCATAGCATGGAGCCAACCAGCTGAGACTGAAAAACGTTTGAAACCATCACCATCTTTTAAACTAAAATATGGGGAAGCTGCGGAAGTGACTGTTGGCAGAGCAAATAAGGCAGCTGTCATACAAAATAATGACTTTTTCATCATAAAAGGACTCCATGTCCGAGCATTTGTTTACTGATTTTTATTGAGCCCACCATAACGCGTTTTATTGAAATAATTGTGTATTAAAAATTAATAATTGTAATTTTTTTGAAATATTTGTTTATATTTGGAAATATTTATTAATAAAAAGTACAAAATAAAAAAGAAAAGGCTACATAAAGTAGCCTTTTATTAATTTTGATTAAATTATTGATTGAAGCGTGTAAGATCTTCTTCTGGGCGAGCTGTTAATACTTCAATCCCTGTTTTAGTGACTAAAATAGTATGTTCATATTGAGCTGAAAGTTTATGGTCTTTGGTTACAACTGTCCATTTGTCACCAAGTAATTTGGTTTGCCAAACACCCGCATTTACCATAGGTTCAATAGTGAAAGTCATACCAGCTTCTAAACGCATGCCCGTACCAGCTTGGCCATAGTGCAACACTTGAGGTTCATCATGGAAAACGGTACCAATGCCATGACCACAATATTCACGTACTACGCTAAAACGTTCTGATTCGACATATTTTTGGATGGCATGTCCAATATCACCTAAATACGAACCATCTCTAACTGTTGCCATTCCGCGATACATCGCTTCTTGAGCTACTTTACATAAACGATTTGCCAGAATAGAGGTTTCACCACCCACGATATACATCATGTTGGTATCGCCATGATAACCATCTTTAATGACGGTCACGTCGATGTTAAGGATATCGCCGTTTTTTAAGATTTTATTTTCAGAAGGAATACCATGACATACAACATGGTTAACCGAAGTACAGATAGAGTGTTGAAAAGCAGGGCGTCCTGGCGCACCACCGTAACCTA
>NZ_POYH01000055.1:0-29042 GCF_002899995.1 Acinetobacter sp. AKBS16
CAATAGTTGTGAGTAATCCATGCTCTGAACGGACAATCTTTTTACCCGTATTCATGAGTAGAAAACAGCCGGTACCGTAGGTATTTTTAGCCTGTCCCGACTCAACACACATTTGACCAAAAAGCGCAGCCTGCTGATCACCCGCGATTCCGGCAATTGGGATCCCTACTTCTTGTCCACTAATGGTATGTGTATATCCATAAACCTCAGATGAACTACGAACCTCCGGCAACATTGCTCTAGGAATGTCTAAAGCTTGTAAAAGCTTTTCATCCCACTCAAGCTTTTCGATATCAAACAGCATGGTTCGAGATGCATTGGTAAAATCAGTGACATGGACGGCCCCATTAGTTAGTTTCCAAATGAGCCAAGTGTCCACCGTACCGAATAATAACTCTCCCCGCTCAGCACGCTCACGGCTGCCTTCAACGTGATCCAAAATCCATTTAATTTTTGTGGCCGAGAAATATGGATCAATGACTAAACCGGTGGTCTTACGGATATATTCTTGCCAACCTGCTTTATACAATTGATTGCATATTTCGGTTGTTTGTCGGCTTTGCCAAACAATCGCATTGTAAATAGGTCTTCCTGTTTTTTTGTCCCAGACAATGGTGGTTTCCCGCTGGTTTGTAATTCCAATTGCCGCAACTTGCTCACTCTTGATGCCAGCTTGAGCCAATGCTTCGACCCATACAGCACTTTGAGTTGCCCAAATTTCCATAGGATCATGCTCAACCCAACCTGGCTGAGGGTAAATCTGGGTAAATTCTCTTTGAGCAATACTGACAACGTTCGCATCATGATCTAAAACAATTGCTCTTGAGCTTGTTGTTCCCTGATCAAAAGCAACAATATATTTTTTCGGGCAATTTGACATCTGAATGTCCCTTTCATTTTCCACACACATCTAGCCCACAATGCAAAAACATCATGCCTAACTGTATTTATTTAAAATTTTCTTTGGAATATATCATTATTTTTAAGTGGCATAGGCTTTCTTCGTCCAAACATTACCCATTCTTTATCAATTTTTTACTGCATGGAAAAAAGTAATAAGAAAAATATTGAAATTAGAAGATAAAAATATGCTGATCGGCTAATTTGAAATCACATAAATATTCAACTTATTCCTTTGCTTAAATAATAAACATTGTTTTACAGACATAAAAAAAATAAAGTGAAATACTCCTGTAGATAATATGTAAAAACGGAATAAATCTTCTCTTTTTTAGCATTCAACCCAAGCGAAACATGGAGCGAATCATGGTTGATCAACATTCTACCGCAACAACTCCACACTCTAATTTAGATACAAAAACCCGTCTAAAATCAATTTTGGGCGGTTCTGCCGGTAACCTTGTCGAATGGTACGACTGGTATGTATATGCCGCATTTACGCTCTATTTTGCTCATGCATTTTTCCCAAAAGGAAGTCAAACCGCTCAACTTCTTCAAGCTGCAGCTATTTTTGCAGTGGGTTTCCTTATGCGTCCCATTGGCGCATGGATTATGGGGATCTATTCTGACCGTAAAGGACGTAAAGCGGGCCTTACGCTTTCCGTTACTTTAATGTGTATCGGTTCGCTACTGATTGCAGTTACACCTTCCTACGAAAGTATTGGCGTATTTGCTCCATTGCTTTTGGTTATTGCACGTTTAATTCAAGGCTTAAGTGTAGGCGGTGAATATGGCGCAAGTGCAACGTATTTAAGTGAAATGGCAGAAAAAGATCGTCGTGGTTTTTTCTCAAGCTTCCAATATGTCACTTTAATTGCAGGACAGCTTACAGCTTTATGCGTACTACTCATCTTGCAAATGATACTCACCGAAGAACAACTGCATGACTGGGGATGGCGTGTTCCGTTTTTCATCGGAGCCCTTTTAGCTATTGTAGTGTTCCGTATTCGTCGTGGCTTATTGGAAACTCAATCCTTTAAAAACGCTCAAGCAGAAACAGATCAGCCGAAATCAGGAATGTTTGCTTTATTTAAACATTATCCTAAAGAGGCCTTCACTGTATTATTCCTAACTGCTGGTGGTACTTTAGCTTTTTATACTTACACCACCTATTTACAGAAATATTTAGTGAATACTTCTGGTTTTACCAAGCCTGAGGCTACTCAAATTACCACTTTAGCCTTATTTATCTTTATGTGCTTACAGCCATTGGCAGGTGCCTTATCAGATCGGATTGGCCGTAAACCGCTTATGATCGCCTTCGGAGTCACAGGTGTTTTATTCACTTATATTTTGTTTGATACACTTGCAAACACGCATAACTACTGGACTGCTTTCTGGCTATGTTTAGGTGGACTGGTTATGGTAACCGGCTACACATCAATTAATGCTGTAGTGAAGGCTGAACTTTTCCCTGCACATATTCGAGCTTTAGGTGTCGCATTACCTTATGCAATTGCGAATACTTTATTTGGTGGTACAGCCGAGTTTTTTGCATTAAGTTTTAAAGAAGCCGGGCACGAATCTTGGTTCTTTATTTACGTCAGTATCATGATTTTCATTTCATTGCTGATTTATATCTTCATGAAAGACACCAAGCATCATTCAAAAATTAAAGAACATTAAAATCCTTCAATTAGAGCTAATATCATAAGTGAATGTTAGCTCTAACTTAGTGAATAAGCTCCAACAACGTTTCTATTTTATGAGATACTTCATATAAGAAAATAAGGACGATACTGATGAATAAAAGTATTCTATGTTTGGCATTAAGTAGTATGTTCATTTTAACTGCATGTCAGACTACGCCTCGACAATATAATGGTTCAACTGGCTACCAGATTGAAAACCAAACAAAAACTTCAGCGACTTTAGCTTACACTTTAGCTGGTCGTAGTAACCAGCAACTTGATGAGCGTAAATTGCAACGCGCTTGTCAAAATGTGTTAGGTGCTCAGAAAGTTTATAAATTATCAATTTTAAGCATCAATGAAATTCCTAATCCAGCTAAAGATGAGCATTACGGAATTCAACTAGGTGAAACCCGCGCTTCTTTTGGCTTATCAAATACACCTAGCTTAAATAATGGTGAAGATTATGCGACACGCCAAGCACTTGAAGCACGTCCAAGTACATTAAAAGTCGTTCGTTATACTTGTTCATAACATAAAAAAAGACGCTGTTCTCTTACAGCGTCTTATAAAAACTTACATTTCTAAATTCTTTCGCTTCATCCAGATCTGGCCAAGTTGTTGCACTTCTTTCTTCAATTTTTTCATATTTTGGATGACTAAAGTTTTTAACACGGCTATCTGCTACCCATACTTCTGGTGCAAATTTTAAAAATTCGTCTAAGAAAAAGCGATTACATTGGTCATATAACACATCGGCAGCAAGTAAAATATCGACTTGTTCAGCCTTATATAAATCATCCAAATATTCGAGTTCTACATCATTAAGTAAAGCATTTTCACGACAAGCATTTAAACTAACCTGATCAATATCACAGCAGATTACGCGTTTTGCTCCTGCCATTTTTGCAGCAATTGCCACTACACCAGAACCTGCTCCGAAATCTAACACTACTTTATCTTTAACATGGTGCGGCTCTGCAAGTATCCACTGAGCCATCGCCAAGCCTGATGCCCAACAGAAAATCCAATACGGCGTGTCATTCCAGATACGGCGAATAACTTCGTCATCCAATCGATCAGTTGGAAAAACAGGTGGAATCAACCATAAAGAAATTGGAGTTTCTGGCAACTGTTGTGCCATTAATTCACAATGAGGAATGACTTCATGTAAGGCTTGAAGTAAATGTTCAGGGGCTTTGGACAGTTGAAAGGTGCAGCTCATAAATAAGCTCAACAATTTATAATTACTATTTGATCATCTGCATAACGAGCAAGACTAAAACAGTAGCTTAAAGCATGATAGTGGCTAGTTACTAAAAATACGTTAGTTCAATTCCACTGCTTTAATTAGTGCAAACGTTTTGGTCTTGCGTAGCATTCGCTACTCATCCCGAAAGAAAAGTAACATATGAGCTCCTAACATTTGCGTTAAACGGTAGGACGCCGCCGTGAATAAATTAAATTAACCTAAAGCTTTTTCAGCAGCTTCTACAGTTTGACGAATCAAAGTTGTAATGGTCATTGGACCAACACCACCTGGTACTGGTGTATAAGCAGAAGCAATTTCTTCAATACCTTGTAATTGAATATCGCCTACACCGCCGCCATCACGTGGATGGAAACCAGCGTCTACAACAACTGCACCTTGTTTAATCCAATCTTTTTGAATAAGTTCAGCTTTACCTACAGCACCAACAATAATGTCAGCTTGTTTCACAAGCTCAGGTAAGTTTTGTGTACGTGAATGACAAATCGTTACTGTCGCATTTGCTTGCAACAACATCATTGCCATTGGTTTACCTAAAATTGCTGAACGACCAACTACAACCGCGTGTTTGCCAGCAATTTCGATATTGTTTTCTTTAAGAATCGTCATAATGCCAGCAGGAGTCGCTGAACCATATGCAGCTTCACCCATTGCCATACGGCCAAAACCAAGGCAAGTTACGCCATCTACATCTTTTGCTAAAGAGATCGCATCAAAACATGCGCGCTCATCAATTTGTGCAGGAACTGGATGCTGTAAAAGAATACCGTGAACATCTGGATTGGCATTAAGCTTTTCAATTTCAGCTAATAATTGTTCTGTTGTGGTTTCTTGTGGTAATTCGATTTTTAATGAATCCATACCTACTCGGCGGCAGGCATTCCCTTTCATACGTACATAAGTTGCAGAAGCACCATCATCCCCAACCAAAATAGTCGCTAAAATTGGGGTACGACCTGTTTTCGCTTTTAAAGCTTCAACACGTACCAACAAATTTTCTTCAATTTGCTTTGCTAATGCACGACCGTCTAAAACCAATGCCACAGCACATCTCCAAGGTAGACATGAATTTAATGTGCCAATAATACATGATAATTTCGACAATTTTATTCTAGATGTTGTTTTTATGTGCATCTTCGCTCAAAACAGTATTGTTTTTTTTGTAAAGGTTGCTAATATGTGCATCACCAAATGCAGGCGGGGTGGCAGAGTGGTCATGCAGCGGACTGCAACTCCGTGGACGCCGGTTCGATTCCGACCTCCGCCTCCAAATTTGGTAAAGCCCGGGTGGTGAAATAGGTAGACACAGGGGATTTAAAATCCCCCGCCCTCAAAGCGTGCCGGTTCGAGTCCGGCCCCGGGCACCATCTTCAAGTACTGAATATGGTGTCATAAAGAATCCAGCGTAAGCTGGTTTTTTTATGCCTAAAAAAAGGGTCACCTCAGCAACCCTCTAATTTTCTATAATTTCAAGCAGTCTTTTGACCTTGTTTTAACGGCATCAAATTTAGATCCAATACAATATCGTTTTGTCGGCTTGAATCTATCTGATATTCGGTATTTTTAATTGAATCTACAAATCTCCACTCAGAATGAACTTGCACCTGATCTAGAGTAACCAACAAATATCCTCGTTGATTTAAATTACAATAAACCAATTCATCAATTAATGTAGTAAATGCAAATTCAAACTGTTGAAGCTGAGCCAGTGGAATACTTAAATATTTTTCCAAACCTGGAGACGATACAGAACTGGTCGCTAATTCAACTCCAACATATTTCCCTTTCTGGCTATATAAATAAGATGCCCATGCATTATGTGTATCCCCGGCTAACACAATGATCTTTTTATTAAACTCTGCCAATTTATCGTACACAAACTCTCGCTCAGCATAGTAACCATCCCAAGCATCGAGATTATATGGCGCAACCGTCATAATTCTTGCTTTTTCTTGGGCTGTTAATGTCGGATCATTTTGTTGTAAACGAAGTTTTAAAGCGACCAACTCGGTAATTTGTGCATTCATCTTAGCAAGCGCATCAGGCGAAGTTCCTCCTGAAGTAATTTGCCCTAAAGACGCCAACAACTCAGCTGGAATCCACATTTTACTCATTAAAACTTGCTGCCCTACTACATTCCATGTTGCTGTAGATTGCTTTAATTTATCAACCAACCAATCTCTTTGTGTATACCCCATCAAAGTACGCACCGGATTACTCCCTGAAACTTTGCAATATCCAAACCTGTAGTCGTCATGTAGTCTGCATATGCAAGCTGCTTATCACGCGCAATAATACGCGTATCTAGCATGGTTAACTGAACAAGAGAGCCAAAATTAAACTGGCGATAAATATTTAAATGATCTGTACTAGAAACTGGACGAATTGGCATCCATTCAAAATAGGCTTGTAGGGCAGCTAATTTACGGTCCGAAAAGGCCCCTTCATTACTTTGATGGTTTTCCGCCCCCTCACGCCAAGCATCATTTGCCAACTCATGGTCATCCCAAATCACAATAAAAGGATGGCGCTGATGAGCTGCTTGTAAATCTTTATCTTGACGATAAAGCGCATAACGTTTGCGGTAATCATCTAATTTAATAATTTCTTTATTATTATCGGCAGGTAAATTACGGCCTAGCTTGATTGCATCTTCTGTCGCATAGCCATCTGCCCCATATTCATAAATATAGTCACCCAAGTGAATAATGACATCAACATTCTGTTTTGCCATTTCACGATAAACATAAAAGTAACCCGCAGGATAGTTAGAACAAGAACATACTGCAAAGCTCACTTTATTGGTGGATGTTGGTAATGTTTTCGTCTGCCCAACTGGTGAAACTTTATTACCAAATTTAAAACGGTAGTAGTACACCGTATCTGCTTGTAACCCAGCTGCATCAACTTTCACTGTAAAGTCATCAGTCTTGCTTGTTTCAACCATTCCCGTCTTTAAATTTTGTTTAAACTGATTATCGGTTGAAATTTCCCATACAACTTTTAAGCGCACCCCAGAGTCTGTCGGTGTTACTCGTGTCCACAAAATAACTTTATCTTGTAGTGGGTCCCCGCTTGCCACACCATGAAGAAAATCTGCTTGTATTTCTGGGCTTTCATCATCTGAGCCATCATTACAACCTGTAAAAGCAACAGGTATAGATAAAGCCCCAAAACCGAGTAGACTTTTTTGAATTAATTCTCGGCGTGAAATTTTCTCTGACATAAAATTACCTAAGTTTTAAGCAATGAGTGTCTTAAACTTAAGTAGAGAAGATGAACAACTGATCTCAGTTTGATGAACAAATCATGACATAAATTGGTTAATTTATATAAATACTGATAAGAACTGATTGAAAATAAAGCAAACTCTCTGTTTTTCTCTTGCCAATCGCGCACTTGTCCTCTATTATTGCGCACATGCCCGGGTGGTGAAATAGGTAGACACAGGGGATTTAAAATCCCCCGCCCTCAAAGCGTGCCGGTTCGAGTCCGGCCCCGGGCACCATTTTCAACTATGAATTTGGTGCCATAAAGAATCCAGCGTAAGCTGGTTTTTTTATGCCTGATGAAAATAATGCTATGATCAGAATATTAATATTTATATCCGCTCTACTCTTTTTTATACCCTTTGCAAATGCCGAAGATATATTTAACGGTACAATCTTGTTCAAAAATAATGATTGGCACTTTGTACGCTGCTCTGTTACTCAAGATGACTATCTAATTGAAGCCCCTCAAGAGATATTTACTCAATTTAAAGAGCTACAGCAGCAACAAAAAAACTATTGGGTCAGCGTATTGGCAGAAGTAAATGAACAGCAGAATGGAAATTTAATTTTAAAAATTGAGAAAATAGACGAAGTTCATTTAGACGAGACATGTCATTTATTAGAAGCTCTCAAAAATTTTGAAAATCGAGAGTAATCACCACTCTCGATTCATCACCAACTCTTCCATTTCCAGATCTAAATATCCTGCATCTTGTACCACCATCATCATTGCCTCAGCAATATAATCAGCAGCACTATCATCAAGCGATGAGTCTAGATCTTCGAACTGTGGCTTCATTTCATTAATTTCATTTACAGTCTGATGAGCATATCGATAGATATCTTGCTCAGCTAAAGCAGGTTTTTGAACTTTTTTAGCAAATTGCTCAATAAGCTGCTTGAGTTCAGCGACCAAAATATCTGGATAATATTCATCATCAAACATTGGGAGAAGTAAGTCTTCAAACATACAAAAGTTTACACAACAGCAAAAACTTGCCGCTTATAACATATTTTCGTAAAAATCACGAGATATTTACCCGACTCACTCATCCACTCTATTTTAATGAGCACTGAGCAAGTCCAATTTTATAACGTCATTATTCAGACTTGCTGCATCGCTTTCCAAACTAAAATTGCTTCATGCATTTCCTTTACATCATGCGCTCTTACAATGGATGCTCCCTGCTGAATACTAAGTAAATGCCCAGTTACACTTCCCACAGCACGTTGATCTGCAGGAGCGCCTTGTAAAGCTTCACCTATGAAACGTTTACGAGAAAGCCCGGATAAAATTGGATAACCAAGTTCATTAAGTTTCCAAAATTCTTTTAATAGTTTTAAATTTTGCTGGGCATTTTTCGCAAAGCCAAATCCAGGATCAACAATAATATTGTGCTTTTTTACCCCAGCAGCCAAAGCCTCATCAATACGCTGTTGCAACTCTTGCATCACATCGAGTGTTACATCAGTGTACTGATCCAACTGATTCATTGTCGTTGGTTCACCGCGCATATGCATAATTACTACAGGTATATCTAATTCTACGGCAGTTTTTAAAGCATTGGGACGTGTTAAGGCACGGACATCATTCCAGATATGTGCCCCTGCTGCTTTTGCTGCGCGAATAACTTCTGGCTGACTTGTGTCGATCGACAAAATAACGTTATGGTGAGATAAAGCCTCGACCACAGGTACCACACGACGCACTTCTTCTTCTACTACAACTTCTGAAGCACCAGGACGGGTAGACTCCCCCCCAATATCAATAATAGTCGCGCCTTGCTCAATCATACTAAGTGCATGGTCAACCGCTTGGTCTAATTGGTTATGTTTGCCACCATCGCTGAAAGAATCAGGAGTGACATTTAAGATACCCATAACATGGGGCTGAGATAAATCTAATTGAAGCTGTCCACACTGTAAAATCTGCTTTGGTAAAGATATTAACTGCATAAAAAGCTCCGGTTCAAAATCAGCGGCTATTTTAGCAAGTAAGCTTTACATGCTGTCGATTTCTTTTCAGCTTTATCCAAAGTTAAGACAAATAAAGAAGCCACATGACTGTGGCTTCTTTATTACTTAACTTAATTCATCGCTGGTAATGGCGGTGGAGTAGATGGACCATCTTTTGGTGGCTCAAAAGCAGATACCGGATTTTCAGCAATATAAACTTTAGGTGGTTGAGGTTCGCGGCCTTCCATGATGTCACGGATTTGGTCACGATCAATAGTTTCCCATTCCATCAACGCTTTAACCATTGCGTGTGCGATATCTTTATTATTTTCCAAGATATCACGAGCAACTTTATACTGTTCATCTAAAATACGGCGTACTTCCTGATCAACTTGTTGTTGAGTTGCCTCAGAAATTGTACGGCTACCTACGTTACCGAAGAAACCATTTTGGTTTTCATCTTCGTAAACCATTACACCCATTTTGTCAGACATACCGTACTTCGTTACCATCGCACGAGCCATTTTTGTAGCGCGTTCGAAGTCATTTGAAGCACCAGTCGATTGCTGTTGAATGAAGACTTCTTCAGCAATACGTCCACCAAACAAAATTGCAATTTCATTTAGCATTTTGTCTTTATAGTGGCTTATCTGATCTTGTTCAGGTAACTGCCAAGTTACACCTAAAGCCCAACCACGCGGCATAATTGTTACCTTATGCACAGGGTCAGTGCCCGGTAAAATCTCAGCAACAATTGCATGTCCAGCTTCATGGTAAGCAGTTGCACGACGCTCTTCTTCACGTAGAACCATTGATTTACGTTCAGGACCCATATAGATCTTGTCTTTTGCATCTTCAAAGTCATGCATATCGACAGTGTTCTTATTGCGGCGAGCAGCAAACAGAGCAGCTTCATTTACAAGGTTTGCCAACTGAGCACCAGAGAAACCAGGCGTACCACGAGATAAAACTTTAACGTCTACACCAGTAACTGAAGGCAATTTTTTCAAATGTACATTCAGAATTTGTTCACGACCACGGATGTCAGGTAAACCAACCATAACTTGACGGTCGAAGCGGCCTGGACGTAACAATGCTTTATCTAATACGTCAACACGGTTAGTCGCAGCAATAACGATTACGCCTTCATTACCTTCAAAACCGTCCATCTCTACGAGCATTTGGTTTAAGGTTTGCTCACGTTCATCATGACCACCACCTGTACCTGAACCACGGTGACGACCTACTGCGTCAATCTCATCAATAAAGATAATACATGGCGCATGACGTTTTGCTTGTTCAAACATATCACGGACACGGGACGCACCCACACCCACAAACATCTCAACAAAGTCAGAACCAGAAATGCTAAAGAATGGAACTTTTGCTTCACCAGCAATTGCTTTGGCTAATAACGTTTTACCAGTACCTGGAGGACCAACCATAAGCACGCCACGTGGAATAGTAGCGCCCAAGCGTTTGAATTTTGCAGGATCTTTTAAGAAATCTACAATTTCCACAACTTCTTGTTTCGCTTCATCACAACCGGCAACGTCAGCAAAAGTCACTTTGATTTGGTCTTCAGAAAGCATTTTTGCCTTCGACTTACCAAAACTCATCGGACCATTTTTGCCGCCTGCACCACCACCCATGTTACGCATAAAGAACATGAATAACAAAATGATTAACAGTACAGGGAAACTAGCAATGAGAAGTTGCATCAAAATGCCTTGACGTTGTGGTGCTGTGCCCTCTACAACAACATTTTGCTTGTTTAAGCTTGGCATAAGTTCAGTGTCTTCAACTTGCGGACGAACAGTTTCAAACTGAGATCCGTTAGTTTTTTCACCACTAATATTTAAACCGTCAATCGTGACTTGCTTAATTTGGCCAGCATTCACCGCTGCAACAAAATCTGAATATTTCATTGCAGTTGGCTTATTGCGGTCACTGATATTACTGAAAATTAAAATCAGAACACCAAGTATTATTAGCCACAATACGGCATTCTTGAAGTAATCGCTCAAAGCTTTATTCCCATATCAATCTAATTTGATCATGCCCAAACTTGGCCGATCGTCTTAAAAACAGCAATTGTCTTGCTTGCGGATAACCTAAAAGATACAAAATGCACAATTTTTAGGAGCTTGGCAAGTAAACTTTATTGCAATGCTTTCTTACGCCCTTGTCCAACCAAAAAAACTTCTTTAGATCGTGCCCGAGAAGCTGCTGGTTTTGCTGTTTTTAACACATCAAAACTATCAACGACTTGTTTACGAAACTCATCAAATCCTGCGCCTTGGAACACTTTAACAACAAACTGTCCATTTGGACCCAAGACTTTCTGAGCAAAGTCTAAAGCAAGTTCACACAAGTAAATCTGTCGAGGTTGATCAACAGCCCTATTACCTGATGTATTGGGGGCCATATCAGAAATTACAATGTCTACTTGTCTTCCGTTTAAAATATTTAACAATTTTTCAAATACAGCTTCTTCTCTGAAGTCGCCTTGTAAGAAAGTGACATCTGGCAAAGCATCCATAGGTAAAATATCGGAAGCAATAACCAATCCTTTACTACCAACGAGTTTCCCAGCGATTTGTGACCAACTCCCAGGAGCTGCTCCCAAGTCCACCACTGTCATGCCTGGCTTGATCAACTTATATTTTTCTTGAATTTCAAGAAGTTTATACGCTGCTCGTGCACGATATCCTTCCTTTTGTGCTTTTTTTACAAAAGGATCGTCTAGATGTTCCCTCATCCACGCACGACTACTTTTAGACAATTTTTGGTTGGTGATGCGTGTTGCCATAACTCACTAAATATCAAAAAAACTTCTGATTGCTCATTGTACGTGAAAATTACTCTCATTACAGTACGGATGTAACGTAATCTCAATAACTTTTACAGTTTTTTTCCAATAATGTTGATCGATTATTTATACAGTTTTTCGTACATTTGATTTTAAGTTTTTTGCTATACTAAGTCGTTTTTAAAATCAGGTATTTTTAATGGCCGCTTTATCTATTCATGAACGTAAACGTTTACGTCAAATTGGTCATGTGCTTAATCCGGTTGTCATGATTGGTGGACAAGGCTTAACAGACGCTGTTATTGAAGAAACGCTTCGTGCTTTAAACGATCATGAACTCATCAAGGTAAAAATTGCTGGTGAAGACCGTGAAGCTCGTGCCGCAGTAATTGATGCGATTGTAGAAGCAACTGGTGCTGAAGCTGTACAGAAAATTGGTAAAATTGTTTTACTCTATAAAAAAGCAGCTAAGCAAAATCAACATTTATCTAACCTTGTTCGTCACGTACACTTAGCAAACTAACTTATTGACTACTTATGGCAAGTTACGAACTTTCAGCTTTTGATCGTTTTCATGCTGTTTCTGTTGTTGGCGCAATTGAACAGCAAGCCCCATATACATTAAATGTGGGTTTTTGGATTCGTGATCCAAACCAACTAATTATCTGGCCCCAAGAAGTCGCCGCTCATCCTCGCCAGGACTTTTTGTGGGAAGAGACTTGTTTTGAAATTTTCATTGGCGTGCATGATGAAGATTTCTACCGGGAAATTAATCTTTCCCCTTCTCAAGCATGGCAGACTTACCAGTTTGAAGAATATCGCTATCCGGAAAGCATGCCTCCCCTCGTTGCTTACGATATCGAATTGAATCATCTCAAACGTACCCACTATGGGTTAAATGTAAGTCTTGACTTAAGCCAGTTTATGCAACAGCACCGCTTAAAATGGGCAAACCTTTATCTAGGTTTGACTGCTGTTTTAAAAACAAAAGATGGTATGCAGTACTATGCAATGCAGCATAGTGGAAAACATGCTGATTTTCACAATAAACGTGATTGGCTGCATGAGTTTTAAAAAACAAAAAAGCGAGAAATTAATTCTCGCTTTTTTTATTAACTTTTAATGCTAAATCTTTAGTGATCTCTTGCTTTGTTCCAAGCTTCAACCGCATTATTTTTAGTGCGTTTTAAGCTTTCAGTTAAAGAGTCTTTGTGTTTTAAAGAAATTTGGCTAATGTCACCTTTAAGTTCCTTAGTCACTTTGGTTAGATCTTCAATTAATGCATTGATTTCAGCTTTTAAAGTATTTTTTAATTCATTCAACCCTTCTTGTGAAGTATTGAACTGAGCTTTAATCACATCAAGACGCTGTAAAATATCTTGTTTAATCTGAGCAAATTGATTGTGAATGTTCTGATTCAATTCTTGTGTTTCAGCTTCAATCTTTTCTTCGGTCTCATTAATTACAGCTTTTACTTGCTCTTGTGTTTCTGCAATAGCTTCTTTAACTTGCGAAGTCGCTTCGTGAGCGACTTCTTTGACCTGTTCTGTTTTTTCAGCTACAACTTCTTTTACCTGTGTAGCTTTAGTGCTAACCGCTTTTTTAGCTCGAGTCGTCGTTTTGGCTACGGCCTCTTTAGCTTCAGCTACTTCTGTTTTTACAGTCTCTGCTACTGATGAAGTATTCTCAGCTATGTCTTTTGAAACTTGGTTATCGCTCATGCTATTTCCTCGTATTGTTTATTTTTTAGCTAACATTACAATAAGAGGAATTAGACAATTTCAGCAGCCAGATTGTCAGACAATTTGCTAAAAGTATCAATTTCAGACAAGTGGATGACTTTTTTTGCTAAAAGCAAGCAATGAATTAAATTTTTTAATAGAAAATAAATAGACTTTTTAAGGTTCCATGCGTATAATGCGCTGTTAAGTTACAAGCGAGCAGACCAGTGAGGAGGGGCATGTTTTTTTAGAACATCGCCTATCTTTTTTAGGTCTACTCGCTTTTTTACAGCCGAAATTCAGGAGCTTTGGTTTGAGCACCCCCGCCATTTTAGCCCTCGCAGATGGAACGATCTTTAAAGGAACGTCAATCGGCGCAACGGGAAGTACGACTGGAGAAGTCGTTTTTAACACAGCCATGACAGGCTATCAAGAAATTTTGACTGACCCAAGTTATGCACAACAAATTGTGACATTAACTTACCCTCATATTGGTAACACTGGTTGCAACGAAGAAGACGTTGAATCTGGTCGTATCCATAAAGTATGGGCGAATGGTTTAATTATTCGTGACCTTCCACTATTACACAGCAACTTCCGTTCTGAGCAATCATTAAGTGAATATTTGCAAGCGCACAATGTTGTCGCAATTGCTGATATTGACACACGTAAACTTACTCGTATTTTACGTGATAAAGGTGCACAAAATGGTTGCATCCTTGCCGGCGAAAATATTACTGAAGAAGAAGCTATTGCTAAAGCTCGCGCTTTTGGTGGTTTAAATGGTTTAGACCTTGCAAAAGAGTGCTGTGACCCGACAGGCTTTGAATGGTCTGAAGGTTCGTGGGTATTAGGTAAAGGCTTTACTCAACCTGAGTTAAAATACCATGTGGTTGCATACGATTATGGTGTCAAAACCAACATCTTGCGTATGCTTGCAGACCGCGGTTGTAAACTCACTGTTGTCCCTGCTGAAACTCCGGCTGAAAAAGTATTAGCACTTAATCCGGATGGCGTATTCCTTTCAAACGGCCCTGGCGACCCAGCTGCTTGTGATTACGCTATCGAAGCTGTAAAAACTATTGTTGAAACCACAACATTACCTGTATTTGGTATCTGTTTAGGACACCAAATCTTGGCACTCGCTTCTGGTGCAAAAACTGTAAAAATGAATCATGGTCACCACGGTGCGAACCACCCTGTACAAAATCTTGAAGATGGTACAGTGATGATTACATCTCAAAACCATGGTTTTGCTGTAGATGCAGAAACATTACCGGCTAACTTAAAAGCAACGCATAAATCATTGTTCGATGGCACTCTACAAGGGATTCATCGTACAGACAAACCAGCTTTCAGCTTCCAAGGTCACCCTGAAGCAAGCCCAGGTCCACATGATTGTGCACCTTTGTTCGATCATTTCATCGAACTTATTGAAGCATCTAAACAGTAATTAAGGAGCGAATAATGCCTAAACGTACGGATATTAAAAGCATCTTAATTATTGGTGCTGGTCCAATTGTCATTGGTCAAGCTTGTGAGTTTGACTATTCTGGTGCTCAAGCATGTAAAGCACTTCGTGAAGAAGGCTATCGTGTTATTTTGGTTAACTCTAACCCAGCAACCATTATGACTGACCCTTCAATGGCTGATGCAACTTATATTGAGCCAATTACTTGGCAAACTGTTGCTCAAATCATTGAAAAAGAGCGCCCAGATGCAGTACTCCCTACTATGGGTGGACAAACTGCACTTAACTGCGCGCTTGCACTTGATGAAAATGGTGTATTAGAAAAATACGGCGTAGAACTTATTGGTGCAACGAAAGAAGCAATTGAAAAAGCTGAAGACCGTAAATTGTTTGATGAAGCAATGCGCAAAATCGGCTTGGAATGTCCAAAAGCTGCCATTGCTGAAACAATGGAAGAAGCATTGGAAATTCAATCTCGCTTTGGTTTCCCAGTAATTATCCGTCCGTCATTCACTATGGGTGGTTCAGGCGGTGGTATTGCATATAACCGCGAAGAATTCCTTGAGATTTGTGAACGTGGTTTCGACCTCTCTCCTACTCACCAATTATTGATCGATGAATCTTTAATTGGCTGGAAAGAATACGAAATGGAAGTTGTTCGTGACAAAAACGACAACTGTATTATCGTATGTGCGATCGAAAACTTCGACCCAATGGGCGTTCACACAGGTGACTCAATCACTGTAGCACCGGCTCAAACCTTAACTGACAAAGAATATCAATTGATGCGTAATGCTTCAGTTGCAGTTCTTCGTGAAATTGGTGTTGAGACAGGTGGTTCTAACGTTCAGTTCGGTATTAACCCGAAAGACGGCCGTATGGTTGTGATCGAGATGAACCCACGTGTATCTCGTTCTTCTGCGCTTGCGTCTAAAGCAACTGGTTTCCCAATTGCAAAAATCGCAGCCAAACTTGCTGTTGGTTACACCCTTGATGAATTGAAAAATGACATCACTGGTGGCGTAACTCCTGCAAGCTTTGAACCATCAATTGATTACGTTGTAACAAAGATTCCTCGTTTTAACTTCGAGAAATTCCCACAAGCAGAACCTGTATTAACCACTCAGATGAAATCTGTTGGTGAAGTCATGGCTATTGGTCGTAACTTCCAGGAATCTGTACAAAAAGCATTACGTGGTCTTGAAGTTGGCGTAAGCGGTTTCGATGAGAAAATCGAAGCTGGTGCAACAAATGTAAAAGAAACTATTCTAAAAGAGCTTAAAGTTCCGGGACCTGAACGTATTTGGTACGTAGCAGATGCATTCCGTCACGGCTTCTCTTTAGATGATGTATTTGAAGCAACTAAAATTGACCGTTGGTTCTTGATCCAAATTCAAGATATTGTCAACACAGAAGCTCAAGTAAAAACTTTAGGTTTTGGTGATCTCACTGCTGAAAATATCCGTTCGTTCAAACGTAAAGGTTTATCTGACCTTCGTATTGCGAACCTCATGGGTATTTCTCAAAAGCAATTCCGTAAGCAACGTTGGAACTTGGGTGTTTACCCTGTTTACAAACGTGTTGATACATGTGCTGCCGAGTTTGAATCTGGTACAGCATATATGTACTCCACTTACGATGAAGAGTGTGAAGCTAACCCATCAAATCGTGACAAGATCATGGTTATTGGTGGTGGTCCAAACCGTATTGGTCAAGGTATCGAATTTGACTACTGCTGTGTACACGCTGCTTTAGCAATGCGTGAAGACGGTTATGAAACAATCATGGTAAACTGTAACCCTGAAACTGTTTCTACCGACTATGACACATCTGATCGTCTATACTTCGAACCTGTAACACTTGAAGACGTTCTTGAAATCGTACGTACAGAGAAGCCTAAAGGCGTAATCGTACAATACGGTGGTCAGACTCCACTGAAATTGGCACGTGCTTTAGAAGAAGCTGGTACTCCAATTATCGGTACATCTCCAGATGCAATTGACCGTGCAGAAGACCGTGAACGTTTCCAACAAATGATTCAACGTTTACAGCTTCGTCAACCAAACAACAGCATTGTAAAATCTGCTGAAGAAGGTATCTCTGAAGCTGCGAAAGTTGGCTATCCATTAGTTGTTCGCCCATCTTATGTATTAGGTGGCCGTGCAATGGAAATCGTCTATAACGAAGATGAGCTTAAACGTTATCTTCGTGAAGCAGTACAGGCTTCTAATGAAGCACCTGTTCTTCTTGACCATTTCCTTGATGATGCAACTGAAGTTGATGTTGACTGCGTATCTGACGGTAAAGATGTCGTGATTGGCGGTATTATGCAACACATCGAACAAGCAGGTATTCACTCAGGTGACTCTGCATGTTCTATCCCTCCTTACTCTCTTTCTAAAGAGATTCAGGATGAGATGCGTCGTCAAACAATTGCGATGGCAAAAGAACTTGGTGTAGTTGGTTTAATGAACGTTCAGTTCGCAGTGAAAGGCAACGATATTTACGTTCTGGAAGTAAACCCACGTGCATCACGTACTGTTCCATTCGTATCGAAATGTATTGGTGAATCTTTAGCAAAAGTAGCTGCTCGTTGTATGGCGGGTCAATCACTTGAGTCTCAAGGTTTTACTAAAGAAATTATTCCAAATCGTTTCGCAGTAAAAGAAGCAGTATTCCCATTTGCAAAATTCCCTGGCGTAGACCCAATGCTTGGTCCTGAGATGAAATCTACAGGTGAAGTAATGGGTGTTGGTCAAACCTTTGGTGAAGCATTCTATAAGGCTGTTTTAGGCTCAAATGACCGCTTACCAGGCTTGCCAACTGAAGGTGAAGTAAAGCATGCTTTCTTATCTGTTCGTGAGTCAGACAAGAAATACATCGCTGATATTGCTAAGAAATTAGTTGAATATGGCTTCAAACTTGTAGCAACAGGTGGAACATATCAGGTACTTAAAGAAGCAGGCTTAGAATGTGAATCTGTAAATAAAGTAACTGAAGGCCGTCCACATATTGTTGACCGCTTGAAAAATGGTGAAATACACCTTATTGTCAATACTACTGAAGGCAAACAAGCTCAATATGACTCTGCAATGATTCGTCGTGCTGCCCTACAAGGCAAAGTGTATTACACAACGACTATCAATGGCGCAGAAGCGGTTTGCCAAGCCTTTGCTGTGAAATTGCCAATGGATGTATACCGCTTGCAAGATTTAACTGTAGGTTAATTTTTTCCGATAAGTCCCGCCACCTTATCGGTGGCGGGATTTTTTCATTTTTTTAACTGTGTTTTCTCAACTTAAGAGGGACCGAAATGCAACGTTATCCAATGACCCCTGAAGGTAAAATCGCCTTAGAGAAAGAATTACAACATCTGAAAACTGTTGAACGTCCACGTATTACTCAAGCGATTGCTGAAGCACGTGAACATGGGGACTTAAAAGAAAATGCAGAATATCATGCTGCTCGTGAACAGCAAGGTTTCTGCGAAGGCCGTATCCAAGATATCGAAGGAAAATTGGGTGCTGCACAAGTCATCGATGTTAAAGACTTAGAACAAAACGGTCGTGTTGTATTCGGTGTTACGGTAACGATTGAAAACCTTGATACTGAAGAACGCAAGACTTATAAGATTGTTGGTGATGACGAAGCTGATTTTAAAATCAATAAAATTTCAGTAAATTCGCCAATTGCACGTGGCCTTTTGGGTAAAAATGAAGGTGATGAAGTAAAAATTACCACCCCTCAAGGCGAAGTGGAATACGAAGTTGTAAGTGTAGAATATCTCTAAGGTAATACACTTGAACCCCTCTTCATGAGGGGTTTTTATTTAATATGTTTTGGCTCATTTTTCTTTGGATAATAAATTATGGATACTCCTCTAATTAACACACCAGTCCGCCATTGGTGTGAATTTGAGTTTATTTCCAAAACTGTGAAAAATCCAAATATCCATATTAAAGGGAATTACTCTTACTACTCGGCATATTGGGATCAAGGTTTTGAACGTTGTGTAGTGCGATATCTACATGACAAGCCTTCTACTCCAGACAAGCCAATTGATCAGCTCTATATTGGTAATTTTGTTTGTTTTGGCGCTGAATGCGTGATTATGATGGGTGGCAACCAACTTCATCGGCCAGACTGGATATCGACATTTCCCTTTGACACCCGAAGTTTTTTAGCCGCTGGTGACACTATAATTGCAGATGGCTGCTGGATTGGAAGTCGTGCAATGATCATGCAAGGTGTAAAAATCGGTGAAGGTGCTGTTGTTGCAACTGGAGCTGTGGTCACTAAAGATGTCCCCCCTTATACAATTGTTGGTGGCGTACCTGCAAAAATTATTAAATACCGTTTTCCTCAAGAGCAAATAGAAAAACTACTTGCTTTAAAAATTTATGATTTAGATGAAAAACAAGTTTTAAAAATGCGGGAATATTTACAAACGGATGATATAGATGCATTAACAGCACATCTTAAAAAATTACAGAGCGAATAAAATATATTTGCAAGAATTTCTTGCTTAAAAACACAAATGATTACGTGCTCGAATTTAAATCGTAAGAAAAGAAGTATAAAGTATTGAATAAATAACCATCATTACAATAAGGAATAAACTCATGTTATATCAACATATTCTTGTACCAATTGACGGTTCTGAAACTTCTATGGTTGCTATGAAGGAAGCAATCAAAATTGGGAAAGCATTAAACAGTAAAATTACGGTTGTACAAGTTATGGCACTTGACCCGATTATTGCTGACCTTTACGTTAAGACGGGGCAAACCAATGAATTGATTGAGCGTACTAGAACATATTTGCTAGATATTTTAGAGCAAGCCAAGCAACAATTTTTGCAAGAAGGTCTTAGTGTAGAAACCAAATTACTTGAAGGTTTTGTTGTTCACGAAGAAATTATTCAAGCTGCACAAGAGCTTAATGCTGATCTGATTGTGATGGGTTCTCATGGCCGCACGGGTGTACGAAAACTTGTATTAGGAAGTGTTGCGCAAAAGGTTTTAGGTGAAAGTCATATCCCGGTTTTAATAGTTCGTTAAAACTAAAAAGCCTGTCTAGCTTATGGAGCAAGGCAGCAATTATTAAAATACTTTTAAGGCTGCCAAGCAAATTCCTTTAAGTTTACTTTGCCATTTAATAAATAGATTCCCTCTGCTTCAAGCTTTAACTGCTGAATATTTTCGCCCTTTTCATTAAACTTACTTAGGCTAATTTTACCTTGCGAATTAATAACACGATACCAAGGGACCTGATGATCTGCCTCAAGATGTTTAAGCACATACCCAACTAATCTGGCATGTTTAGGTAAACCTGCCATACAAGCAACTTGGCCATAAGTTGCAACTTTTCCATATGGAATCAAAGCGATGACTTCTAAAATTTGTCGATGTAGTTCATACTGAGTTGTCAAAATGGAATCCATAAACGTTGACATTATTCATATCATATAAAAATTTTTGAATAAAATTAAACCTACTCTAAGATGAGCTCAAGGGAAAATCGCATGAAAAAAATATTGCTGTTGATCAGTGGAACTTTACTGTGTGTTTCTTGTACTACTCGTCCCCCTCTGCAAAAGCCAGACTTATTAGAGGAGCCTGGTAATAATAGACCTGTAGTCCCTGTAACTTTCGTTTTTACAACAAACAATCCTTCTGCTGCACAATTTGATAACTTTACGCAGATGCGTAAAGAAATCAGCATCCTTAATAAATATTATTTAGATGACCAAGGAAAGAAAATATTTAATTTCAAATTAAACCGTTATATCCCTTACAAAGAGTTCTCAAAGTTACATTGTGATTTAAAACAACAAATTAACCAGCCTTATCCCATTTCTACTGAAACGATTCCTGCCAGTGTAAATACATGTTTTCCTAAGCGTACTGCAAGTAAAGAAGTCATTGTTTTTATTTATGATGCCTACTCAACAAAATGGAAATTTAAAGATGTTACAAGTAGAGCATTTCGTAATAATGGCAAACCTTTTATTTTATTAGATTGGAACCGTCTAAATTATAATATTCAGGCTGGTAGTGTGCATGAGATGGGGCATGTATTTGGTCTAAAACATGTTTGTGCACCGAAGGCTACAAAACGTACTCCAACCAATATTATGACAAGTGCCGAATGTAAATTAGGTAGTGGTGGCTTAAGAAATTTAGGGTTTACTCCAGTACAACTGCAAACCATTTTATCGACTTACAACCAATATCCTTAAAATTTAACTTCAAGATATCTCCCTAATTTATCTTGGGATGCCATGTAATTCTCAGGGGTCAGTAAAGATGTCATGTAAGCATTGGCCTTTGAGAAATCTTCCGCATCTACAGGATAAGGCTGCCAAAATGTTTGTAAATTATTGGTGTACATGGGGTAAAGGCGAATGATATCTTTTGCCAAATCAAGTCTAGCTATACAGCCAAATGGCAAAGCATTTTGCTGTTCATATTCACCGTCACTATTAAAGACTGCATTGCCTATATTAAAAACAACAGGCTTTTGATTGATGATCTGGATTGGTTGAATAGTATGAGCACCATGACCAACGATCAGATCAGCTCCTGCTTGAGTAAGAATAGTCGCGAGTTTAGTTTGGTCTTTTGTAATAGGCTTAAAGTCGACACCCCAATGACAAATAACAATAATTTTGCGTTCTGGATGAGCCTGCTTATAACGCATTATTTGTTCAAGTAAAACGCCATTTAAGCAAGCTACTCCACTTCTTGATCCTAACGCATAAAAGTCATAATCCAGATAGGCTGTGTCTCTATGCCAATAACCATTAAAAATCGCATAGTGCTTAGTCTCAAAAGTGATTTCAAAGTAATTGTGAGCATCTTTCTGGTTCAGTCCAGCGCCAATATAAGAAATACTCGCCTGATCCAACTGTTGTAATGTATAGGCTAATCCTTGCTCACCGTAATCTTTCAAATGGTTATTTGCCAAAACCAAATAATTTAGATGAATGCGCTTAAATTCTTCTAATGTTTTTTTAGCATCTGCTTTTAAAACAAATGGCTTTTTATCTTTTAACGGCGATTGATTTTCTAAAGAAAATACTGCTTCAAAATTAGCGATGTTGATGTCATTTTTACCTAAAAAGGGCTGTATTTTTTCAAATGAATAATGATATCCATATTGCTGTAAGGCATCTGTTTGCCCTCTAGACTTACGCTTTTCAGTATACATTTCACCAAAATAGGTATCTCCAAGAATATTGATAATGCCTGTTTGAGAAGAATATTTTTTTGCCTCCACATACCCTTCTTGAAAATAATGATAGTAAGGAACCAAATGCTCCAGACGGTGAATATCATCCAGAAAAGAGAAAAAACCAATGCTCCGGTTATGTTCGGAATAAGTGATATAAATCTGTCTAAAGGTATGTGAGATATATAAAACCGAAGTGAGTACCGGATGAGCAAGCAAAGGCGTAATCGGTTGATATACTTTATTTTTAAAAGAAAGTGTTCTAATAAAGAAAAGTTTTTTCAGCTCGGCTGGATAGCTATAAATGTGTTTTACCAACAAAAATAGATTTTTTAATTGATTAGGTGCTCTTAAAGCTAACTGGTAATCTTCTGCTCTTTTAGACAAGATCAATTGTGTTTGCTCAACAGAACCCAACAGCATATTGCTTAAGGCATCTTTAACATCATTTGCCTGAGTAAAAATTAAGAATTGTAAGTGCTCGGCAAATGTATATGATTCATTTTTTTCTAGACCTAAATTTTGTTTACCAATTTTCTTAATTTTTTGTTCAGGAACCCGATAGACTTCATCAGCTTGAACTTTTTTTTGATGAAATTGTTCTAATGCATAGTCAATCAGTAATAATGTAGAAATGTCTCCATCAATTTCAAATGCCCAAATTTCCTCTTCAAATTGAGCATGATCAAGAGCAGCTAGCAGCTTAAGTTCAAATAGAGGGTAAGTCATATCTCCCCTCCTTCGAAATCTTTTACGTAGGCAATATAACCAGAAAGGTTGTGTTCCTGATCATCAATTCTTACTCTAAAGCGGTCATGCCGTACATAAAAAGCATGCAATATTTTATCTGGTCGAGCCATATACATGGCTATTTCCGGATAGAAAAAACCTGTGGTTTGAAATTCGGCTCGAAACGTAATGAGTTTTTTTAACTCAGACATATATGCTTGTTCAAAAAGTGCATTATGGCCTTGCTCTTTTAAACGATTTACCATTTTATAGGCTGCCATTAGCATTTCTAATAAAGTGGCATATGTTGTTTTTCTATTTCGAATAAAAATAAAATGTTTTAAATAGTTATTTAAACCAAAAATAAAATATTTTTCTTCAGGACACATTTTTGTAAGCTCATTGGTACAATAACTTAACCAATGATCATGATATTTTTCATATCTTTTATGAATAAAATTTTCAAACATTAACTTAACTGTGTCTAATAATCTTTTATCCTGATTAATTTGATATAACCTTAATAAAGCTAATGCTGCTTCTCCATCATAATAAATGATTCTGAACTTTTCTTTTAAATCATAATTTGGATAATTTAATACATGAGTAGTTAATCCATCCGGATCTACTAATTCTAAAATACCATGAGCAAGTTTCTCTGCATATTTTAAATAATCATCTTTTCCTGTGATTTCTTGATATTTCGTTAACATTAAAATAGCTGCGGCATTTGCACCTAATTTAATTTCTAGCTCCCCTTCTTTACCATCAATCATAAACGCAGTTATTGGGTCTTTTTCTTTATAGAAAGTAGTAAGTGCGTATTGAATTGCTGCAACAATTTTAGGCCAGTATTCAGGTTTATCTTGTACTTCAAAAGTCTCTAAAAGCGCGTAAAGCGAAGTACAGTGACGTACCGTATTATAGTTCCGTATATCACGATCATAAGCAGGAAAATATCCATAAATGAATTTGCCATTTTCTTGAATCTGGCTATGTAAAAATGCTGCATTTTTTTCAATGAGGTCTCTAAAGTGCTGTTTTTTATTGCTAGCAATGGCTCTAATGCCATTTGCATCGTAGCGACTCGCTAAATTAATAAATTGTCCATTTTCATAAAAAGTTGCATAGGTATCGAAAGTCCACACTTCTTGTAGTGACTGAAGTCTAATTTCCGGCTTTGTTGCACGATATTTTTGTTTAATTGCATAGTTCAGATTTATTTCATCAAAAAAGTTCGGCTTGTCATAACTTAAGCCCCGAATAATGGCTTTTCCATATATTTCTTGCTCCAGAAAAGCTACCGAACAGGAATCATCAAATCCAATACCTCTGCGGTAATGATTATTGTGAAATTGGTGATGAACCTGCTGCTCTATTTGGTTCCAACTTTGCTTTTCTAAATTGTACGCAACATCAATTTTTATGTAGTCTGGAAGTTGATCTGGCGAAAACTGATCATCAATAAAATCAAATAATTGTAGAGTTGCTTGTGTAAGCACTGTTTTTTCACTATGCCATACGCTACATCTATGATCTTTAGGGCCAAATGATATAAATAAAATAGTTTCTTCTTGAAGGTCTGAAACATGGTGAACGATATGTTCTAACCAAAGCTTGAGCTGTCTTTTGAAGTCTAAAAATACCGCCACTCGAATTAAGTCCCTATCCGTTATTTGTTGTTCTATAAAATTCTCAATGCATCATAGCATGAACTCTTTCAAAGCTAGGTTAACGTATTGTTTAAAAATAAAAAAAGAGAACCCTAGAGTTCTCTTTTTCTGATGAGTCAATTCTCTATTAATAGATAATTGAATTATTATTTAACAAATCTACTAAACTAGTAATAGGATTTGTTGCGTGGTCTTCATTAGTTAAAGTTAACAATGCGGTAGGAGTTGAAATACCCCCACTACTACCATCTCGGTCAACCAATAAAGTAACCTGATTCCCACTAATACTCACACTAAGATAATTATTAATATTATCTGTGGTAGCGCCTGATAATAAAGATGAAACATCGATTTTATCGCCTTCAGACATATTAAAATCTAACCACTGATCAGTTCCATTCCCACCTGTTGGGCTTGAACCGTTAAGTACATTGTAAATTAACAAATCAGCGCCATCACCTAATGTGAAGACTTCATTTGCGGATTGACTAACAGCGATATCGTTCCCTGTTGTACCAGCATCTGGCGTACCAATCAGAACATTATCAGCATCTACTTTAATTGTTAAAGTTTGTGTGTTTACAGTACCATCCAATGTCTCAATTTTATATGTAAAGACATCATCTTTACCAAGGTCAGCAATTTTACCATTAGCTTGATAACTATAGGTTCCATCTAAATTAACAGTTAAAGTTCCATACGCTCCTACTATTGGTGTTGAATTTGCATCCAAATAATTGCTAGGCGTAGTCGATCCAGCCGCAACACCAATTTTAAAGACACTTGAATATAATATATCATTAGAAATTAGGTCACCTGATACAGAAGATGCTGTATATGTTGTATCTTTAATATCTAATTGAATATTATTAATACCAAATGTCTTACCAGTAGTATTCGTCCAGTTATACGCTATTGAACCATCACCATAACCAATATTTAGATCATAGTTAGCCGACGAATTTCCTGTATTAGTCACTTTATAATAATACTTCGTACCACTGGTGGTTGATGTCCAAGTGGCCAATTGAGTATCGAATGCTAGTGTTCCTCCATCTCTCTCTAATTCAATAACCACATTATAAGCACTGGTTTGGTTTCCTCCTCCTAAGAAGCCAAAGTCTTGAGTCACATTTGATGGTAATATTGATGTGAAAGAAATATATGCTGTTTGCCCTGCACCTAGGGTAAAACGCCCAGAATCATCTGGTATTGCCGTACTACCTGTCTCAGGAGGTGAAGTAGGTAATACACCGTTACTTCCAGTTACCTGAATACTATTTGAAGAATCACCAGAACCATTTAATACCTGATCGAATAAAGTAGTAACTGTACCTGCGGAAGCCTTATTATCAGCGGTCAGTTGCGTTACTAACTTATTAGCTTCTTCTAGTCCTGTTTTACCCGTCCAATCTAATGTAACTAAATTAGAGTCCAAACGAATATAAATAGTTGCCTGTTTTGAATGACCATCATTATCTTGTACGGTATAAGTAAATGCTTCAACCTTACCTAAGGCAGTTGCATTAGCCGTCATTTGATAACTATATGCACCAGTTGAATCTATAGTTAAAGTACCATACATCCCTTCAATGACTTTAGGAGTACCAGACACTACAGTTTCATCTACACCTGCTGTAGTTTCTTTAATGGAAACAATTGACAAATCTAAACCTATCGGTGCAGCAGTATCATTAGATAAAACATTACCAGTAATAAGATCTGTATTGTTAATGGTTGCTACTACATCGTTAGACGATAATATTAAATTACCTAATAAGTTCAGAGATAATAAGTTACTTAAAGCACTCGAGGTTGAGGAATTTGGAGCAAGAATAAATTTATAGACACCAGCATCATCCAAAGATATGGATTGCGAACCAGACGCGGTAAAAGTTAAAACATTATTGTTTAACGTATATGCATTAGCAATAGTATTATAAACTTCATAGCTACCTGTTGATGTTTGTTTAGCAATAATCAAATCAAGACTACCACCAATATTTCCACCTAAAATAGCATCAATTAAATTCCCAACTGCACTTATATCTAAACCAGTAGACCCACTTGCCGTTAATGTTAAAGTGATTTGTTCATTTGTACCGACAGTCACACCAGGAGCGGATGTAGCACTCAGATCTAAATCAATTAAATCTCCAAGAACACCAGCATTAGCTAAAGTAAAAATACCACCACTAATATTTGGACGATCTGCTGTAGTAGATAACTCATAGTTAGTTTGGTTAGGATCATCAAGCGCGACAATATTATGCAGACTTGCAATTGTTGGTGTAGAAATATTGCCAGCCGCATCTTTTGAAGTAACAACCACTGTGTCCCCTAAAGCGATTGCAGGGTTCAACGTGACTGTATAACTACCATCAGGATTAGCTGTAGTTGTACCAAGTAATGTATCCGGAATACCATCGCCATCACTGTCTGTACCACCATAGACATTAATAACACTATTAGCTTCCGCAGCTCCAGCAACACCAGTAACGGTGGTTTCATCCAATGAAGAAACAATTGGTGCTTTTGGTGCAATAACATCTGCCACACTTATAGTTAAAACGGCTGTATCTGATTGAGTACCGTCTGATAAAGTGTAAGTAAAATCATCTACCTGACCATTAGAATCTACACTACCATTCAGCACATAACGATAAACACCATCTTTATTAATATACAAGGTACCATACAAACCTTTAATCACGGCATCTGTACCATCAGTAGGGACATCAACTCCATCTACTTTGGTCACAAGTGCTGCATCACTATTACCACGATCATCTGCTCCAGATCCATTGTCATCAAAAACATTACCTGATACTTGTGGTGTAGTGTAATAAGTTTCTGAACCATTGATGGTTACATTGGTAAACTCAAGTACACTAAGTAAATTATCAACCAATGCGTCTGCAATATAATCTAAAACAGTATCAACACCACCTAAAAGACTACCAACTAATGGTATTTTCACAATTGCTGCGACAATATCAGTCACAGCTAATGTTTCACCAGCAGCATTAGCAATATTTAACAGTGGTTCTAAAACATTTCTTACTAGAGTTCCTAAATTTAATACTTGACCATTTAAGGCAGTTTCTACCGCATCTAATACAACATCCTGATTGTCAGCTCCTAATAAAATACCTTGGTCACCTAGTTGTGCTAATGTTAAATCATCTAATAAATCACCAATAGCACTACTATCGTTCTGCACTACAACACGATATTGACCTTCTGGTACACCTGTTAGATGCACAGCTATTGTTTTGCCATCATCTACAATACCTAAAACCCCTAAACCAAGCGCATCAGCAATTAAACCTCCATTTGTAGTTGTAGCCGTGGTGTATTGTACCCAATTAGCCCCATCAAAATATTCGACTAATACACTAAACCCGGAAGCAACTGCTATCAAATTGTCTTGGCTTACTTGAATAACAACATCACCTTCATGACCTGTACCAATATCTGCGCTATTTCTAGGGACAGAAAACTCAACATTCATTGAAGTATCACCAATAATAGAGGTATCAAGAACATTAATATCTTGAGCTATTATTGGTGCGTCCCAAATAGTACTTACAAACGTACCTGGATCAAACGTTACATTATCATTAATAGCATCAATGGTATTAACCACAAAGCCGTCCGTACCATCGAATACATCGCCTTTACCCAAGTTACCTGCAAGGTCCGTGTAGGCATCATCTGCAACACTGATGCTTGGTGCAGTTAGAGTACCGTCTTGAGTAAACGTAGCTGTCCAGACATTCGGGTTGGTTGTACTTTGGACCAGATTGCTCAGCGTACCGCCTACGGGCGTGATGTCATCAATATCAAAGCCACTGACCGCCTCGCTAAACGTAAAGCTGATTGTTGTCGATTCACCCAAGGATAGATTCGTATCAGTTGCGCTGATTACAAGTGTCGGCGCCAATGTATCGACCGTAAGGCTCTCTGTTGCAGTCAGGTTGGCATTACCTGCCACGTCCGTAACAATACCTGCCGGTACGTTCACAACCACATCGCCTTCAAAGTCCGCAGCCGGTACCAGCGTACCGCTGAAGCTGCCATCGCCGTTGTCTACAAGGCCGGTCAATGTGCCGTTAGCAATGTCCAGCAATCCCTCAAGCGCATCTGCCGTAAGCGGACTGCCATCAACCGCATTAACTGCTTCACCAAAGTCAATCGTGATTGCATTCGTTACAGGATCAATCGTAATCACCGGTGCCGGAGCTAGCGTATCAACCACAAAGCCGTCCGTACCATCGAGTACATCGCCTGTACCCAAGTTACCTGCAAGGT
>NZ_POYH01000056.1:0-2354 GCF_002899995.1 Acinetobacter sp. AKBS16
CCTATAACACGTGTAGATCGTTATTTAGAACAATTGACGATTGATACATTACGTAAAAGTTATAAAAACCATAGCTTCTTAGGTGAAGAGTTCGGTTTGCAAGAGGGCAAAGGCCACGATGCAGACTGGTGCTGGGTGATCGACCCTCTTGATGGCACGCAAAACTTTATTAATGGTTTCCCTCATTTCTGTATTTCTATTGCTGTTCAGCACAAAGGTGTTACTCAGCACGGCGTAATTTACGATCCAGTACGTGACGAATTGTTCTCTGCAAGTCGTGGCCGTGGTGCAGTGATGAACCAGCGTCGTATTCGCGTAAATGTAAAAGACAGCCTAGAAAATACATTCTTGGCAGTAGGTCACCCTTACCGTGCTAAACGTGCTGGTGAAATTGTGTCTTATGCAGAACAGCACTTTGCTTCATTATTAGCTGTGACTCAAGCGGGTGCTCAAATCCGCCGTGGTGGTTCAGCTGCTCTCGACTTAGCTTATGTTGCTGCTGGTCGTTTCGATGGTTTCTTTGAACTTGGTTTAAAGCCATGGGATATCGCTGCTGGTGAGCTTATTATCAAGGAAGCTGGTGGTGTTGTGGTTGACGCACACGTGGTGGTAATGATTCACTTGAAAATGGTCAAGTGATTGCATGCTCACTGAAAATGTTAAAGCCATTAATGCAAACTGTAGTTCCTGCTTGGGACAAAGCTGCAAAATAATTTAAAAAAATTATTTCTGAGTAAGACCCTCTTTTTATAGAGGGTTTTACTTTTTAATGGTCGGTAAAATACAAATAACAGTAGAAATACCGAGAAAGTTGATTAAAACACATGACTTTTAAATTCTTTCTGCTATAATCCGCCCACGCACTTAAATTTCCGTTCATTACCTGAACATTCTGTTCTATTCATTGTAAGCGCACGCTGTCCATAGAGAGGACCATTTCTTGCGCCCCAATCGCTCAGCGATTCTTCAGGTTGCGGCCGTAATCAAGCGTGCGTTTAGTCCACATCGTCGTTACTCGGATTGCTGCTGAATAATAAGATTCAGCTAATATTTGCTTTGCCGCTTTTGCCGATGTCTATTTGTATTTATTAAAAATGGAGCACCCTTTGGGGTGGAACTCTCTATGAGCAAAACTTTTGCCGAATTTTCTTTGCACGAAACCTTACAACAAGCTCTTGAAGGTTTAGGTTTTACTAACCCAACTCCTGTGCAAGAACAATCTATTCCTGCTGCTTTAGAAGGTAAAGACCTTCTTGTTTCTAGCCAGACTGGTTCTGGTAAAACTGCTGCATTCTTATTACCGACATTACATAATTTGGCAGGTCAAGATACTTTCGTTCCGTTCAAAGAACGTATGAAAGCAGTGACTCAGCCTAGCATTTTAGTTTTATGCCCAACACGTGAATTGGCTCAACAAGTTAGCCAAGACGCAATTGCTTTTGTACGTCACATGAAAGGTGTTCGTATTGCTGCAATTATGGGTGGTATGCCTTTTGGTAAACAAATTCAACAGCTTAAAGGTGCTCAAGTTGTAGTTGCGACTCCAGGTCGTTTATTAGACTTAGTTAACCGTCGTCAATTAAAGCTAGACAAAGTTGATGCTTTAATCGTGGACGAAGCTGACCGTATGTTAGACCTTGGTTTCTCTGAAGACTTAGAAGCGATCAGTGACTTGGCTGCGAATCGTGGTCAAACGTTAATGTTCTCTGCAACTTTTGCTGACCGTATTATTCGTCTTGCTGAGCGCATGATGAATGAACCTGAGCGTATTGCAATTGAAACTGGTCACAGCACCAATACTGACATCACCCAAACTTTACACTGGACAGATGGTTTCGAACATAAGAAGAAACTTCTGACTCACTGGTTGGCTGATGAAACGCTTGACCAAGCTGTTGTATTCGCGAGCACACAAGAAGATACAGATATGTTGGCTGAAGAACTTGCAGAAGCAGGTCATTCAGTTGTTGCACTTCACGGTGCAATGCCGCAAACAGTTCGTAACCGTCGTTTACGTAGTATCCGTGAAGGCCGTGCGAAAATCTTAGTTGCTACTGACGTTGCTGCACGTGGTCTTGACGTTCCAACAATTTCACACGTTATTAACTTCGGCTTACCAATGAAGCATGAAGATTATGTACACCGTATTGGTCGTACAGGTCGTGCTGGTCGTACAGGTCAAGCGATTACTTTAGCGACCTATCGTGAACGCGGTAAAATCCGTGCGCTGGAAGACTACTTAGAAGCTCGTTTAAATGTTTCTGAAATTGAAGGCTTAGAGCCATCTCCACCTCCAGCTCGTCCACGTCGTGAAGGCGGTCGTGGTGGTAACGGTGGCCGTGATGGGCGTCGTG
>NZ_POYH01000057.1:0-49603 GCF_002899995.1 Acinetobacter sp. AKBS16
ACTTGCAACTGCTGCACCACCAGCACCACCTAAAGCAGCACCAATTGTTGCGCCAGATGTACCACCCATGCTTTTACCAATTGCAGTACCAGCAACACTACCTAAAGCAGAAGCTGCTGCTACATGAGTTGTGTTGTCAGCATGTGCTACAGTTACCATAGAAGTAGCTAAAACAGCACTACATAATAAAGCATTTAATTTCATCATTTACTCCGTGTCCCAAGTTACAGGACCTTAATATCTTTCGTTACGACAAATGTAACAAAACACTTCTCTTTAAATGTGGAGAACCTTCATTCGATTATTGGAGTTTAGTGTCTTCTTTGTATGCTTTCTATTAAAATAGAATATTTACTATTCACCTAGAAAAATTAAATACCATTTACATATATTCAGTTTAGCTAGTCATCATTTGAACATAAGAAATCAATTAAAGCTCGGGTAGCAGAGGACATGTGTTTATGCTGCGCATATAACAAAGAAAAAGGACGTGTATGACCTGCATATGTAGTAAGTATAGGTTGTAGTTTTCCTTGTTGAATTTTTTCATTAACAATAAAGTCGTAACTTTGACATATACCTAGCCCACTTTCAGCAAGAGTTACCACACCAACAATATCTTCTTTTACTAAAATTCGATTTGTTGGTATCCATTGAGTTTCCTCTTTATCATTTTTTAAAAACCATGGGGTTATTTTGCCGCTACTGGGCAATTCAAAGGCAATACATTGATGATGTTTTAATTCTTCCAAATTTTTTGGAATACCCATGCGTTTCAAATAAGCAGGTGAGGCAACAAGTTTTAAAGGTGCCTGCTCTAAAGGTCTAGCAATAAGGGTGCTGTTAGGAAGTTGTCCTTGACGGATGGCTAAATCAAAACCCTCAGCAATTAAGTCAACGTTTCGATTAGAAATACTAATTTCAATTTGAATGTCCGGATATTTCAAAAGAAATTTTTCTAATAACGGGGGTAGACGATAGTGCCCATAAGTCGTAGGCACACTTAATTTAATTTTTCCAGAAATTTGTAGTTGTTCACCTTGAACCACGCGTTCAGCATGGTCAATTAACTGAAAAGCATGTTGCATTTTTTCATAGTAAAGCTGGCCTGCTTCGGTCAGACTTAAATGGCGAGTAGTTCTTCTAAAAAACTGGATACCTAATTTTTTCTCGAGTCTTGTAATTGTTCTACTAATGACCGAAGGTGTTGTAGATAAATCAATAGCAGCTGCACTAATAGAAAGCTTTTCAGCCACAATTAAAAATACTTCAACATCGGCAAGATGGTCAAATTGGCGAGACATTTTGTCCTCAAACGCAAAAAAGATTTGTGAAATGAGTTATTTTTCTACCTCTGGGGTAAAAATAGAATATATCCATCCCAGTTATAAATCCAGCAAATGCTTGGAATGAAGGTCGAATAATGAAGAAGTTAAATCAAATAATGTTTGCAATGATTGCAGCTTCGGCAGCATTAAGTGCAAATGCCGCTCATGTATTGGTTGTATTGTCTGATGAAGGACAGTTAGAGCTCAAGAATAAGCAGGTTTTTAAAACGGGTTTTTATCTTAATGAGTTAATGCAGCCTACAAAAATGCTTTTAGATGCAGGGCATACCGTAACGTTTGCCACTCCAAAGGGGAAAGCTCCAACGTTAGATGAGTCATCAAATAATGCAATGTATTTTAATCAAGATGAAAAAGCATTAAAGCAGTATGCTGGTTTATTACATGATCTAAAGTTAACTTCTGCTCAAGATTCTCCTGTTGTAAGTCTGGCGCGTATTGAGCAAACTGGTATAGATCAATTTGATGCTATTTATATTCCGGGTGGACATGCGCCTATGCAAGACCTATTAAAAGATAAACAACTTGGAAAAGTACTTACAGCTTTCCATAAAGCTGGAAAACCTACAGCTTTGGTTTGTCATGGGCCTATAGCTTTGATGTCAGCTTTACCTAATGCCTCGGAAGTAGTTGGACAACTAGAACAAGGTAAAACAGTCAAAACTGGCGAATGGATTTATAAAAATTATCGGATGACAGTAATTAGCAATCAAGAAGAAGAGCAAGCGAAGGGCTTATTAAAAGGCGGTGAGATGAAGTTCTATCCACAAACTGCATTAGAGTCACTTGGAGCAAAATATCAAAGCAATACGAAAGCTTGGTCGCCAAATGTAGTGCTGGATCGTGAACTTATTACTGGACAAAATCCAGCTTCGGCTGTTCTTGTCGGTAAATCTTTATTAGAAAAATTAAAATAACTATAGCGGTTAAAGAGGCTTTATAAATAAAGTCTCTTTTATTATATGGATTTGGAAAGTTAATGTTTTGAAGGATTACATATGTCATTTAATCGGCATAAACTGTAAACTATGCGCTATTTTTATGATTTGGCTTATCTTCTTATATTTATCTAGATAAGTTTTTTGGACTTTTGAGATATTTCCTCTTATGAAAGCGTCACTCCGTTTACGTCTTGATCAACTCTGTGATCGTCATGAAGAACTTACTGCATTGCTTGCAGATGCAGAAGTGATTTCCGATAACAAACGTTTCCGTAAACTGTCTCGTGAACATAGTGATTTAACTGAAATTACCGAAGTTTGGGGCAAATACCGTCAAGCAGAAGAAGATATTGAAACTGCTGAAATGATGAAGTCGGACCCTGACTTTAAAGATATGGCAGAAGAAGAAATTCAAGCAAATAAAGCATTGCTTGAAGAATTAGAAAGCCAGCTTAATATTTTGATGATTCCAAAAGATCCAAATGACTCTAATGCTGCATATTTAGAAATTCGTGCTGGGACGGGCGGTGATGAAGCTGCAATTTTCTCAGGCGATTTATTCCGTATGTATAGCAAATATGCCGAATCGCAAGGTTGGCGTATTGAAGTCCTTTCTGAAAATGAAGGCGAGCATGGTGGTTTTAAAGAAGTTATTTGCCGTGTAGATGGTGATGGTGTGTATGGCCGCTTAAAGTTCGAAAGTGGCGCGCATCGTGTACAACGTGTTCCAGCAACTGAATCACAAGGTCGTGTGCATACGTCAGCTTGTACAGTAGCAATCTTGCCTGAAATTGACGTTGATACTAACGTTGAAATTAACCCGGCAGATTTGCGTATTGATACTTACCGTGCGTCAGGTGCGGGTGGTCAGCACATTAACAAAACCGATTCGGCAGTCCGTATTACTCACATACCAACCGGTACAGTCGTTGAGTGCCAAGAAGAACGTTCACAGCATAAAAATAAAGCTAAGGCGATGGCATTGCTAGTATCACGTCTAGAAAATGCTAAACGTGCAGCAGCCGATGCAGCAACTTCTGAAATGCGCCGTGATTTGGTCGGTTCTGGTGACCGCTCTGAACGTATCCGTACTTATAACTACCCGCAAGGACGTATGACGGATCACCGTATTAACCTAACTTTATATAAGTTAGATGCCATTATGGAAGGTGATCTAACGGAATTGCTCGATAGTTTACATCGTGAATATCAGGCAGATCAGCTTGCGATGCTTGCACAGGAAAATGGCGGCTAATGAATATTGCTCAAGCGCTTGCAATTCGTGGTGAGCCTGACAGTTATGAACGACAGGAAAATGCTTGGCTGCTTGAGCATTTTCTAAAAATCAATTCTCTCGAATTAAAGTTCAGACTTGAGCAAGAGTTAACAGCCCAACAAGAGCAAGATTACTTGGCTGGTCTTGAACGTATCCAAAATGGTGAACCTTTAGCCTATGTGACAGGTTCGCAGCCATTTTGGACGCTCGATTTAAAAGTAACGTCGGATACTTTAGTGCCACGACCAGATACTGAGGTTTTAGTTGAAACTGTTTTAAATCTAAATTTGCCAAAGAATGCAAATATCGTGGATTTGGGAACGGGAACAGGTGCAATTGCGCTTGCATTGGCAAGTGAACGTCCAGATTGGTTCGTCACAGCAACTGATATTTACACACCTACTTTAGATGTTGCAAAAGAAAATGCACAAACACACGGCTTGCATCATGTGAAATTTGCTTGTGGCGCTTGGTTTGAAGCACTGGAACCCCAACAATTTGATTTAATTGTTTCTAATCCGCCTTACATTGACCCTGAAGATGAACACATGCAAGCTTTGGCAACAGAGCCGCGTCGTGCGTTGGTTGCAGACCATCATGGGTTAGCCGATATTGAAATTATTATTGCTCAAGGCAAGAACTGGTTAAAACCGCAAGGCTGGATTGCACTGGAACATGGTTACGATCAGGGGCAAGCTGTTCGAGGCATTTTCGCAGAGCATGGTTTTAGTGAGATAAAAACTATTCAAGATTATGGTCAAAATGATCGAGTCACTTTAGCATCATTATTAATAAAATAAGAATAACTCAAGCTGTAGAGTTAAGGGTTGCTTCCCGATAAGCGCCGGGGCTAACACCTGTCCATTTTTTAAAAGCACGGTGAAATGCACTCGGGTCATGGAAATTTAAGTCTTCACTAATGTCTTGTATTGAATCATTGCTTTTGCTTAAACGTTCAATTGCAATATCACAGCGAATTTCATTTTTGATTTGTTGATAACTCACTCCTTCATGTTTAAGTCGGCGTTGAACGGTAGCTTCTGAAATATTGAGCTGCTGTGCGACATCTTTGAGTTCAGGCCATTCGGCTGGGTGAAGTTTTAATAAATGACGCCGAATAACAACACTCAATGCATTTTCATTTTTAAAACGAACCAAAAGATTTTGTGGAGTTTGCTCTAAAAAATCGTAAAGCGCTTTTTTATCTTTTTTAATTTTTATATTTAAATAGTGTGCATCAAATTCAATCTGATTTGTCTCGGCATTAAATTGTATATCTTCACAAAAGCGTACCAAATAATCTTGAATATCGTTCGGTTTTGGACAACGTACAGCAATACGGTTTAAGCCAATTCTTTGATCGACTAACCAACACATAAGCCCATGTACCAACATTAAAAAGGTTGCGTAGGTAAACATACGTTTGGGTTGTTCTTGATCATGAATCACCAAATAAGCTTTTTCTTGTTCTTGAATGAGTTCTCCTCGTATATCGTCAAGTACAAAATTAAAAAACTTCAAAATATCGTAGAGCGCTTTTTCTAAAGTTTCAGCCGTACTGACGAGTTTTGTAAGTAATTTATAACTACCACGGCGCATAGGGTGACTATCCATGCCAAAAAACTCGTCATCCATGGCATTGGCAAGTTCTATCCATAATTGTGCATACGTTGCTACCGGAACACGCGCTTTAGGTGTCATAAGTAATTCAGCAGGAATGCCAGCTTTATTCAAAATAATTTGAGTATTGAGCCCTTTGGCATAAGCCGCACTTAATGCTTCATGTACCAGTGCAATCGAAATTGTTCCTTTACTTAAAGAAGATTGGACAACCATGTCAAAGACTCATTTTTTACGTATTTCAAGTGAAATATTTCATATTCAAAATTTGGATTGATCAAAAGCTGCAAGCATTTTGAGGTTTTTTGAAATTGTATCGGAAAAAAACAACTTTTACTCTCACTACTAAGCTTAAAGAACATTTCTATAGGACGTTACATAATGAAAATTCAAGGAAAACATTTCGTGATTACAGGTGGTGGCTCTGGTTTAGGAGCTGCAACGGCTGAATATTTAGTAAAGCAGGGTGCCTCAGTCACATTAGTAGACATGAATGTAGAAGCAGGTGAGCAGCAGGCGAAACAACTAGGACCAAAAGCTGACTTTGTAAAACTTGATGTAACTGATGAAGCAGCTGCTGAGCAGTTCTTTAAAGATGTGTTGGCCAAACATGGTCATTTGTATGGTTTGGTGAACTGTGCCGGTATTGGCCCTTCTGCAAAAGTAGTTGGCCGTGAGGGCGTTCATGACTTGGGGTTATTTGCAAAGACTTTAAATATTAATGTCACAGGTACATTTAACATGTTGCGTTTTGCAGCAGATGCAATGAGCAAAAACACGGTTGAAGAAGGTGAAGAGGACCGTGGCATCATTGTGAACACTGCTTCTGTTGCAGCATTTGACGGTCAAATTGGACAGGCAGCTTATTCTGCATCAAAAGGCGCTATTGTGGCGATGACTTTGCCGATTGCTCGTGAGCTAGCACGACATGCCATTCGTATTATGACCATTGCACCGGGAATTATGGAAACTCCAATGCTTAAGGGTATGCCACAAAATGTACAAGATGCTTTGGGGCAAATGGTGCCGTACCCATCTCGTTTAGGGAAACCAGAAGAGTTTGCTCGTTTGGTTGCCCATATTGCTGAAAACTCTTACTTAAATGGTGAAGTCATCCGTTTAGATGGTGCAATTCGCATGGCAGCAAAATAATAAAATAAGGATGTTGAAATGATTCTAAATGCTGAACAAAGTATGGTTCAGGAGATGATGCGTAACTATGCGCAAAATCAGTTAAAACCAACTGCTGCACATCGCGATAAGACCCATGAATTTCCGGCTCAGGAATTAAAAGACTTAGGCGCCCTAGGCGCTATGGGGATGACTGTGCCCGATGAATGGGGCGGTGCCGGAATGGATTATGTATCTTTGGTACTCGCAATTGAGGAAATTGCCGCAGGCGATGGGGCTATTTCGACAATCGTAAGCGTACAAAACTCTTTGATTTGCGGTATTACACTGGCATACGGTTCAGAGCAGCAAAAACAAACCTATTTGCCAAAATTTGCTTCTGGTGAATGGCTAGGATGCTTTTGTTTAACTGAGCCACATGTCGGTTCCGATGCGAGCGCGATTTTATGCAAAGCTGAGCGAGATGGCGACCATTGGGTACTCAATGGCGTAAAGCAATTTATTACCAGTGGTAAAAATGCTCAAGTGGCTTTGGTATTTGCTGTTACAGATAAACAAGCTGGCAAAAAAGGGATTTCGTGTTTTCTTGTACCCACGAATACACAAGGCTACTTGGTGACTCGTATTGAAGACAAAATGGGTCAACATGCTTCGGACACCGCAACCATTACGTTAGAGGACTGCCGAATTCCTTTAGAAAATTTGGTAGGGCAAGAGGGTGAGGGTTATAAAATTGCGTTATCTAATTTAGCGGCTGGACGTATTGGTATTGCCGCTCAGTCTGTTGGTATGGCAAGAGCGGCTTTTGATGCAGCCGTGCAATATGCAAACGAGCGTAAGGCCTTCGGTGTAGAGCTGGTTCAGCATCAGGCGGTTGGTTTTCGCTTAGCCGATATGGCAACTCAGATTGAAGCGGCACATCAGCTAGTTTTGCATGCTGCAACTTTAAAAGATGCGGGACTACCTTGTTTAAAAGAGGCCTCAATGGCGAAACTCTTTGCATCAACTATGGCTGAGCGAGTTTGTTCGGATGCAATCCAGATTCATGGCGGTTATGGATACGTCAGTGATTTCCCTGTTGAGAGAATTTATCGGGATGTTCGTGTAAGCCAGATTTATGAAGGTGCTTCTGATATTCAGCGCTTGGTGATTGCTCGTGAAGTGGCTCAAGTTTAGATCATAAGGTATTGAGTTTTTAAACTTAAAACTGCAAGAAGCCGCACACTATGTGCGGTTTCTTGCAATTGAAATGATGCATTTTTACTATTAGTTTTGTTTGAAATAGATGGAAAAGTTGAAGAAATATTCTTCAAGCTTTAGCTAAAACAATAACAGTCAGGACAGATTTTGTAGCCTTACACAAAATCAATCATCAAACGGAATGAAGGTGAGCATCATGAAAACTTTGGCAGAAGCTTATCAGCAATTTGATCTTACAAGGCTCATCGAAGAGCAACTTGTTGGGCATCCCCAAGCAATAAATGCTTATGTTGAGTGCTGTGAGCGTTATGTAGGAAAAAATAAAACAGCGCTTATCTGGGAAGGAAAAAACGGGCAGGCAGAGCACTATACGTTCGAACAACTTGCTGAACTTTCTGGAAAACTTGCTAACTTCTTTAAAGCACAAGGAATTCAAGCTGGAGATTGTATTGCAGGACTTCTACCAAGAACGCCTGAGTTATTAATTACAATCTTGGCAGCATGGCGTATAGGCGCTATTTATCAGCCTTTATTTACTGCCTTTGAAGCAAAATCAATTGATCACCGTATTACGACTGCTCAAACCAAATTGGTTGTGACTAATGATGAACAACGACCTAAACTGAATACTTTAAATATTCCGGTTATTGTCACTGTTCATCAGACTGGTCCTTTGTCTGAACATGACTTCGATTTTTGGCACTCCTTACAACGATATTCTGAGCAATGTGAGCCAGTAAATCGTAGCTTTGATGATGACTTTTTAATGATGTTTACCTCAGGCACAACTGGACTTGCGAAGTCTGTACCCGTTCCGCTAAAAGCAATTTTAGCATTTAAAGGTTATATGACCCATGCCGTTGATTTGCGTGAAGAGGATATGTTCTGGAATCTGGCAGATCCGGGCTGGGCATATGGTTTGTATTATGGCATTACCGGGCCTTTAAGCTTGGGTCATGGCATTATTATGGATGAGCGTTCATTTAATGTAGATCAGGCAATTGAGTTAATTAAAAAATATAAAGTAAGTAATTTAACAGGCTCTCCGACGGCATTTCGAATGTTCTTTGGTTTTAAGGAAAAATTTGACCCTTCAATTAAACAACATTTACGCGTAGTGAGTAGTGCAGGTGAGCCATTAACTCCTGAGGTTGTGAACTGGTTTAAGCAGGATTTAGAGGTCAATATTTTTGATCAATATGGCCAAACTGAGCTAGGGATGGTGATTGCAAATCATCATGCTCTTGAGCATCCATTAAAAGTAGGTTCAGCTGGTTTCGCAATTCCTGGACATCGTTTTGCTGTGTTAGACCAAAATTATCAAGAATTGCCAACTGGTGGTATTGGTATTTTGGCAATGGACTCGGAGCAATCGCCATTAATGTGGTTTAAAGGCTATGGTGGTAATAATCGTAAAGCCTTTGTCGGCAAATATTATTTAACTGGTGACACGGTCACTTTAAATGAACATGGTGGCATTGATTTTGTTGGGCGTGCTGACGATGTCATTACAACATCGGGTTATCGAGTTGGACCGTTCGATGTTGAAAGTACTTTATTAGAGTGTGAGGCGGTATTAGAGTCAGCAGTAATTGGTAAGCCAGATCCGGAACGAACCGAAATAGTCAAAGCTTTTGTGGTACTTAAGCCAGCTTATGAAGCGTGTGAAACATTAAAAGATAAGTTACAGCAATATGTTCGTAACCGTTTATCTCGTCATGCTTATCCAAAAGAAATTGAGTTTGTGGACAGTCTACCGAAAACCACGAGCGGAAAAATTCAAAGAGGATTGTTGAAGCAGCAAGAAATTGCAAAAATGCAGCAAGCCTACGCAAGCTAATTTGAACAAAGGGAAATATTTAGAATTTCCCTTTATTCTTTATATTAAAGATCGGCTTTCACTTCCTCGCCAATTAAATAAAATGTTCCACCAGCAATATAGTGCAGGCTACGAAGTTCTTTTGGTGCATCTTGAAAATGCCAGTGCCCATCTCTAAAAACGCGGCTATCTGCCCAGGCGCCCACAACAGAACCAATAAATAGGTCATGAGCTGACTGATTATGTGGTTCAGGAATAAGTTTACATACCAGCCATGCGATACAACCTGATACAAGCGGACTGGTCAGATCTTTTTGATAAAACAGCTCAACCCCGCAGTGTTCAAGTTTTTGTGGGTCATCTAATTTGCTAATTGTACCAAGTTGCTTGGTCATATTGAGCTGTGCATAGCAAGGAACTTGTAGTGTGAAATAACCACTTTGCTCAACCAGCTGTCGGGTTTTAGTACTTTTATCTAAAACGACAGTCACTTTAGCAGGCTTAAACTCTAAGGCACATGCCCATGCGGCAGCCATCACGTTACGGCCATCACCATGCTGAGCAGAGACTAGTACAGTTGGACCATGATTTAACAAACGATAAGCTTTTTCTAACTCTACTGGTGCAATATATGATTGGGACATATTTAGCCTAAGTAATACAGAAAAGGGATAGCTCTATTGTTGCAGAAAGCATGTGAGAAGTAATGTAATAGGGGATTAACTGAATAAAAAAGTTGTTTCCATTTTATAGCTTTCCTAATGACGAACTTAGTCATAAAATCACTTGGCTTCTAAGTAAAAGGATTAACGTGTGACCGAGCTTCAAGATATCGATTTTGTAGAGTTAAGTGATGAAGAAATGCATCTCTATAGCCGTCAGATTTTACTTGATGGATGGGATATTGAAGCTCAGGAAAAACTTAAACTCGCCAATGTGCTGATTGTCGGTGCTGGCGGAATAGGCTGTAGTAGCGCGGAACTACTTGCACGAGCAGGAGTTGGGAAAATTACCCTCATTGATGCAGATACCATTGAGATAAGTAATTTACAACGTCAAATCGCATTTGGTCATGAAGATATTGGACGTTATAAAGCTGAAGTTTTAGCTAAACGGTTACAGAAAATTAACCCTTATATCTGTGTTGAATACTTTAACGAACGTTTAGACGAACATAACATTGATAAACTAGTTGAACATCAAGACGTCGTTTTAGATGGCTGTGATAACTTTACAACGCGTTATTTAGTGAATGCAGCTTGTAAAAAGCATCAGGTCGCATTAATTAGCGCTTCTGCAATTGGTTTTCAGGCGCAAATGTTTATGGTTGAAGGTGATTCAGCTTGTTATGAATGTTTGTTCCCAAAAGAACAACATGCCAATGAAGGGCTGCGATGTGCGGAATCTGGTGTGCTTGCGACTACACCTGTAATGATTGCGTCATTACAAGCACATCACACTTTATTGTATTTAGGACTAAACAGAACGCCGCTAAAACAAAAACTGTTACTTTGGGATGGGTTAAATATGACGCAACGTATTGTTAGTTTTGATAAAGACATAAATTGTCCACTTTGTCAGGCAAGCTAATCAGCAAATAAACCAAAATTTGCTACACTTGATTTGAATATTCTGGTTTTAAAGAAATATGAAAAAAAATATTTTATTTGATGGATTGCGCTCAGTTGCGCGCATCGGTGAAACCGCAGTAGTTGCGGCTAAAGCCGGTATTAAGTATGCAACTGATAAGCCAAGTAATGCCAAACTCATGCGTGAGACTTTTGAGTCGCTTGGTTCAACATATATTAAGCTTGGTCAGTTTATCGCGAGTACCCCATCGCTATTCCCACGTGAGTATGTAGAAGAATTTCAAGGTTGTTTAGATCAAACCCCAACACTGCCATTTAGTTATATCCAAGGTGTGCTTGCGTCTGAGTTTGAAGGACGTGATTTAAACGAGATTTTTAGCTTTATTGATGAAAAGCCACTGGCTTCAGCCTCAATTGCCCAAGTCCATGCAGCACGTCTCACAACCGGTGAAGATGTAGTTATCAAGGTACAAAAACCGGGTGTAGAAACCATTTTATACACTGACTTAAATGTTGTGCATTGGGCGGCTAAATTGCTTGAACGCGCGGTACCTAAAATTAAATTTGCCGCTCTTTCTGACATTGTTGATGAAATTAAAACACGTATGGTACGTGAGGTTGATTTCATTGAAGAAGCGCAAAACATTGACGATTTTGTTGAGTATTTAAATATTTCGCAAAATAAAGCGGCAACAGCACCGAAGGTTTATCATCAGTTTTCAACACGTCGTGTGCTGACAATGCAACGTTTATATGGTGTTTCTTTAACAGACTTTAGTGTTGTAAAAGAATATGCCAAAGACCCATCGCAAGTACTAATTACTGCAATGAATACTTGGTTTGGTAGCTTGATGTTATGTAAGAGTTTCCACGCGGACTTACATGCCGGAAACCTGATGTTGCTTGAAGATGGCCGTGTTGGTTTTATTGATTTTGGTATTGTTGGTCAGTTAAAGCCTGAAGTTTGGACGGCATGTATTGCCTTTATGGATGCTTTACAAAAGACAGATTATCCTGCAATGGCTGAAAACATGCTGAAAATGGGCATGACACGTACCAAGATTGACGTCAATGTGTTGGCACAAGACTTGGAGCGTCTATTTAATGGCGTATTGATGGCAGACCCGCAACAGATTTTGGCATCAAACCCAGCGGACTTAAATGACATCATGATGGATATGGTGGCTGTGGGTGAACGTCATGGCATTAAATTCCCACGTGATTTTGCATTGTTATTTAAGCAAATGTTGTATTTCGATCGTTTTATGCGCGTACTCGCACCATATACTGATATTTATGCAGACCAGCGTTTGAAAATGGTTCAAAATATGGAACCTGCTTCGTTGTTAAAGCATTAAGGTCAGTTTGAAGTTATGGATGCCATTATTATTGAAGGTTTGAAGGTTGAAACAGTGATTGGTTGTTTCAACTGGGAAAGACAAATTATTCAACCTTTAATGTTGGATTTAACCATCCATAACGATTTGAGCCGAGCTGCAGCGTCTGACAAGCTTGAAGACACACTCAACTATGCCCAGATTTGTGAGTTATCGGCTCAAACCATTCAACAAGCCAAACCTGAGTTAATTGAGCACGCAGCTCATCTGGTTCTGCAATGTTTGTTTGAAACCTTTCCAACAATTGAAAAAATTACCATAACCATCCGTAAGCCAGCCATCATTGCAGAAGCAAACGCTGTAGGAATTCGTCTTGAACGCACCAGAAACAATTTTTGCGCTCGCCCTAGCGAGTAATTTAGACGCAGATCAGCACTTTACTTTTGCCTATACGCAATTAGCAACTTTGGGGAAAGTGCAGTTTTCATCTGTTTATCAAATTCCATGTCGAGATGGTATTGGAGATGATTACTGGAACTCAGCGTGTCTATTAAGAAGCACTTTATCGTGTGAACAAATTGAATCTTTTTTAAAGAAACTTGAGTCAGATTCTGGGCGTGTTCGACCATCGCATCATATTTCTTTAGATGTAGATTTGATTGCATGGGGAAGTGATCTGGACCATATGCAATTTAATTCTAAAAAATTACCTTTGGCGCTCGATGTAAAAATTCCTTTATATGAACTTTGGCATTGTGAAAGACTAAAGGCTGATAGTACACTTTACCCAGTTGTTAATTTTAAATTTTAAGGTCTTTCAAGCTAAAATTTACGCAAAATTTACGCGGGCTTTGACTTCCTCAATAGAGAATTTACGGGCATTTTATCGATACTGAAATTCACTAAATTAGTGTTATTTCAGGACAATAAAGATGCTTATAAATTCTCAAATGCGCATCTTGCATCAGTCTGGCATTGTCTTATGCCGACTAAAAACAAATGATATCTCTTCATCTCTCCTTATTTCCGTTTTGGCAAATCAAGCCAAGGGGTATAGAGGAGAATAGTCATGTTAGAACTTATACTTGTTTTATTTATTGCTATTTTTCTAGCATGGTACCTCAGTAAATATCTATCCAAAGTGATGGCAAATCAGCCGATGTGGGGTGATGGATTATTTCGCTGGATTGAAAATCCTGTATATCGCTTCTTAGGTGTATCTCCACAACAACAAATGAACTGGAAACAATATTCTCTAGCATTTGTTGTGAGCTGTATTTTTCTTGCAGTGGCTATTCTTGCTATTTTTATGACGCAAGCATGGCTACCATTAAACCCGAACCATGCACCAAATATGAGTTGGGATTTAGCATTACACACGGTTATTTCATTTTTAACCAACACCAATCAACAACATTATTCTGGGCAAGCTCAATTATCTTATTTGTCGCAAATGACAGGTATTGTAGGTTTGCAAGTCATTACTCCAATGATGGGGCTGGCTTTGGTTGTTGCGACATTAAGAGCTTTCTTTTATCAGCGTCCAAGCCATATTGCGGCCGATGTTGCCGAGCAGCCAGATCAAATTTTAATTGGTAACTATTGGGCAGATGTAATTCGTCCTACAGTTCGCTTTTTGCTTCCACTCTGTTTTGTCTGGTCATTATTGCTTAACAGCCAAGGCGTGCCATCAACTTTCCAGAGTGGGCCAGAAGTACAGCTTATTGATAAAGCCAATAGCGTTGAAACTCAAAAAATTCCTTTAGGACCAGTTGCGCCAATGGTGGCGATTAAGCAATTAGGTAGTAACGGTGGTGGTTGGTACGGTCCAAATAGTTCTGTGCCTTTAGAAAATCCAACACCATTTTCTAATTTACTAGAAATGATTGCGATCTTACTTATTCCAATCACAGTCATTTTTATGGTTGGGCATCTTACTCAGCGTAAAAAGTTTGCTTACTTTGTCTTTGGTAGCATGCTTTTCATGTCGATTATTTCAGGTGCAGCGGCTGTCTGGTCTGAGAGTATGTCATCGACAGCATCTCAATTTGCCGTAATGGAAGGTAAAGAACAACGATTTGGACCAGCCGCATCAGCAGTTTGGGCAGCGCTTACTACGCAGGTGAATAACGGTTCGGTCAATATGATGCATGATTCTTCTGCGCCGCTTACCGGTTTAGTCGAACTCATTAACATGCTGATTAATATTTGGGGTGGTGTGGGCTGTGGTCTGCAACAGTTTATGATTTATCTGTTACTCGCAGTATTTATTGCAGGTTTAATGACAGGTCGTACTCCAGAGTTGTTTGGACGCAAAATTGAAGCAGTAGAAATTAAGTTGCTCGCGATTATTATCTTGATTCAACCTTTAGTCATTCTTGCATTTACCGCATTAAGCCTCAGCGTTCCAAGCATATCTGGAATTAGTAATCCGGGACCACATGGTATTAGCCAAGTGTTCTATGAATATGTCTCTGCATTTGCCAACAATGGTTCAGGTTTTGAAGGCCTTGGAGACAACACTGTATGGTGGAATGTCACTTGTAGTATTGCTCTACTGTTAGGACGTTTTCCGACCTTAATTTTGCCATTAATGGTCGCAACACGTTTAGCAGCAAAAAGAAAGGCACCCGAAACAGCAGGTAGTCTTCAGGTTGAAACGCCAACCTTTGCTTTAACACTGATTACGATTGTTGTGTTGCTTACCTTATTACAATTTATGCCAGTTCTTGTCCTTGGGCCAATTGCCGATCAACTTTTGTTGGTTAAAGGCTAAGGAGGCGAGTGAAAATGAATACACAAACTCATGTAAATAGCCATAAACAAACCATGGCAGTGCTAAATTTTGAAGTTTGGAAAAATGCTTTTGTAAAATTGCTACCCCAGCATGCAATTAAAAATCCTGTCATGGCAATTGTATGGCTTGGAACAGTGATTACAGGCATTAGTACAATCTTAGGTTACACCACGCTGTTATTTGGTTTAGTGGTTACAGCAATTCTGTTTATTACCATTTTATTTGCTAATTATGCCGAAGCGGTTGCAGAGGCTAGAGGTCGTGGACAGGCATCTTCACTACGTGCAGCAAGAGAAAATTTAACGGCTCGAAGACTCAACTCTTTGACAGACCGTCAAACGACTCAAGTTGCAGCGTCCGAACTTCATTTAAATGATTTTATTGAAGTACATGCAGGTGAGCTTGTTCCAGCTGATGGTGAAATTGTAGAAGGCTTTGCGACCATTAATGAATCGGCTGTAACAGGTGAGTCTGCACCTGTGCTACGTGAAGCTGGAACAGACCGTTCAGGTGTTATTGGCGGAACCAAAGTACTTACAGATCGTATTGTTGTGCAAGTGACTGCTGAATCTGGTCAAAGTTTCTTAGACCGTATGATTGCTTTGGTCGAAGGTTCAAATCGTCAAAAAACACCGAATGAGATTGCGCTTGGCTTCTTGTTAATGGTGATGACAATCACGTTTTTAATTGTCGTGATTAGTTTGCCATTTATTGCTGATTATCTACATATTGAGCTCGATCCAGTAGTACTCGTGGCGTTATTGGTCTGCTTAATTCCAACAACGATTGGTGGTTTGTTACCTGCGATTGGGATTGCGGGCATGAACCGTGCACTCAAAGCCAATGTTTTGGCGAAATCAGGTAAAGCAGTAGAAGTCGCGGGTGACATTGATGTGCTTTTACTCGATAAAACAGGAACCATTACTTATGGTGACCGTCAAGCGACCTCTTTTTATCCTTTAACTTCTGTGAGTGAATCTGAATTAAGAGCCGCTGCTTGGGTAAGTTCACTTGCCGACCCAACACCAGAAGGCAAATCGATTGTTAAGTTAGCAAAAGAGCAAGATTTAAAACAGCAAGAACCTGAGCAAGCCGAATTTATCTCTTTTAGTGCTTCGACTCGAATTTCTGGTGTGAATTTACCGAATGGTGACCAAATTCGTAAAGGTGCTTTAGATGCAATCTTGAAATTTGTAGATGAAGATTATTCTCAAGATTTAGAGTTAAAAGCACGTGTTGAACAAGTTGCCAAAAAAGGAGCAACACCTTTAGTCGTCGCTAATCAACATCATGTGTTGGGTGTGATTGAGCTTTCAGATGTGATTAAACACGGTATTAAAGAACGTTTTGCTCGTTTAAGAGAAATGAGTATTAAAACTGTCATGGTTACAGGTGATAACCCATTAACTGCGGCCGCGATTGCTGCTGAAGCAGGGGTAGATGACTATATTGCCGAAGCAAAACCAGAAGACAAATTGGCTTGTATTCGCACCGAACAACAACAAGGTCGTTTAGTTGCTATGGTCGGTGATGGAACCAATGACGCGCCAGCATTAGCACAAGCAGATATTGGTTTAGCTATGAATTCGGGCACACAAGCTGCAAAAGAAGCTGGCAATATGGTCGATTTAGATTCAGACCCAACCAAACTACTTGCTGTGGTTGAGATTGGGAAACAACAGCTGATTACCCGTGGTGCTTTAACAACATTTTCGTTAGCAAACGACATCTCTAAATACTTTGCTATCTTGCCAGCATTGTTCGCTGCTGCGATTCCACAAATGCAAGTATTGAATGTAATGCACTTGGCAAGTCCAAGCAGCGCGATTTTATCTGCATTAATTTTTAATGCGATTATTATCCCGTTATTAATTCCAATCGCACTCCGAGGCGTGAAATTTAAACCTTCAACGGCAACTCAGTTATTACGTCGAAATATGTTGATTTATGGTGTGGGCGGTGTGGTTCTGCCATTCCTTGCCATTAAAGCAATTGATGTAGTGATTGTTCAATTATTTGGTTTGTAATCTGGAGTTTGAAATGAAAACTTATGTACAAAATTCAGAAGCAAATTTGGGTCAGACCTTAAGAGCATCTTTGGGATTATTAATTTTTACCTTAGTTGGCTGTGGCGCTGCTTATAGTGCGATTGCTACAGGTGCGGGACAGGTGTTATTCAACAATCAAGCAAATGGTAGTTTGATTGAAATAGATCATAAAGTTTTAGGGTCAAAATTAGTTGCTCAGCCATTTGTTGGAGAGGCTTATTTTCATCCACGTCCTTCAGCAGTCGCTTATGACCCGATGGCGATGGCAGGTACAAACTTAGCTCGTCCCTATTCCAAGTGATTTAGTAACTAAATCTGGTAGTGGTATTGATCCGCATATTAGTCCTGAATCTGCTCAGTTACAGGTTGCTCGAGTGGCTCAAGCGCGTCATTTAGACCCTAAGATTGTGGAAGAGCTTTTGCAAAAGTATGTTGAACCGAAGCAGTTTGGTGTATTGGGGCAAGCGCGTGTTAATGTATTACAGCTCAATATTGCTTTAGATCAATTACAATCTACACATTAACTTAAAAATAAAGTTGTTAGTTTACCGGATGATATCAAGTGCAAAGCAATCGCGAAAATCAGGCTGAGGCCTTATTAAATCATGTCAACAGATATCAAGCCGGTCGACTAACGGTCTTTCTTGGTGCGGCGCCGGGTGTAGGAAAAACCTATGCCATGCTCGCCCGCGCCAAAGAATTATTTCAACAGGGCACAGATGTCGTTGTTGGTATTGTTGAAACCCATGGAAGAATTGAAACTCTAAAAATTTTGGAAGGGTTGCCTCAGATTGCTAGAAAGGAAATGCAATATCAGGGGCATACTTTAGAAGAAATGGACTTGGATGCTATTTTACTTAGGCATCCGCAAATCGTTTTGGTTGATGAGTTGGCTCATCGCAACGTCCCAAATAGTCGTCATGAACGACGGTGGCAAGATGTTAATGAGTTGCTAGACGCAGGTATTGATGTATTTACCACCATGAATATTCAGCATTTAGAAAGCTTAAACGATGTGGTGCATCAGATTACGGGCATTCGAGTAAATGAAACTGTGCCAGATCGTGTATTTGATCGTATTCGAGACATTCGTTTAATTGATTTACCTGTCAGTGAACTCATTGAAAGACTCCATCAAGGAAAAGTTTATGTGCCAGAGCAAGCGAATCTGGCGTTACAAGGCTTTTTTAGCATTTCAAATTTAACGGCATTACGTGAACTGGCAATGCAATGCGTTGCTGAACATGTCGATTCAGATTTAAAAGAGAGCTATGCCTCTAAAGGTTTGAAGTCTATCTCGTTGCAAAATGAATTGATGATTGCGATAGATGGCCAAGGCTCTTCTGAATATTTAGTACGGGCAGGTTGTCGATTAGCTGAACGCTATGGGGCAACATGGACTGTAGTGAATGTTGCTAAAAGTTCGGACTTTGGACAGAGTTCAGTGAGTTCTTATAAAAAAGAATACATCGAGATTGACCGTGCCTTTGAGCTGGCTCGACAACTCGGTGGTCGAACCGAGGTTTTATATGGGCCGCGAGTTGCGTCAGTGTTAATGGATGCCGCCGTTGATCGAGGTATTTCCAATCTGGTGATTGGTAAAAGTATTTCACCGTGGTGGTTAAAGTTATTTAAGAAAAATTTAGCTCAGCAATTATTAAATCAAGAAAACTCGATTGCTTTAACCATTTTGCACCCAGAACAGGGTACTAAAAAGATTAATCAGCTCAAAAAGCCTTCATTTTTATCATTAAAAGAAAGTGTTTTTGTTTTAGCTGTGACGTGCGGTAGCATTTTTCTAGCTCACTTCGCAGAAGTTCTATTTGGTATTGAAGACTTCTCTGTCATTTTTATTATTTCTGTTTTAATTGTTGCAACGAAAACCCGAATGCTTGCTGCTGTAGTGGCAGCCTTAATATGTTTTTTGGCCTATAATTTTTTCTTTATTGCACCGCGTTATACTTTTCAGATTTCAGCACACCAAGGGGTGGTCACCGTTGTTGCTTTTTTTGCAGCAGCTTTAATTGCCGGGCGTTTAGCTTCTCAGTTACGCCAGCAAGTTTTGTCTTTAAAAGCTGCGAATGCCTACACTACGGTAATGCAAGACTTGGCGCGTAAGCTTTCTAGTGCAGTAAACCTTGAAGAAGTCATGCAAACAGGACGTATGACTTTAGAAACCCAGCTTCAGACTAAGGTGTGGATTTCTATTCAAGATAAAGTTATTTCATCTGATATTGAGCTAAACGATAAAGAAAAAGTAGCCGCAGAATGGTGTTTGAAACATAGGCAGCCGTGTGGGCGTTTTACCGATACTCTGAGTCAATCAAACTGGTGGTTTTTACCTCTTTTAGAGCAGAAAAATAGCCTAGGTATAGTGGGAATTTACTTTAAAGATGAAGTGGTTTCCTTAAATTTTGAGCAAAAAAAATTGACTGAAAGTGTAATTGAGTACATTGCACAGGCAGCACTTCGAACCCAATTGGTGAATGAACTTGAACAAGCAAAAGTCACCAGTGAAACAGAGCGCTTACGTTCTGCTTTATTATCTTCGGTATCGCATGATTTACGCTCGCCACTCGCTTCTATTATTGGGGCAGCAGACACACTTGCCAATTTTAAAGCTGAAATGACAGAACAAGACCAACAAGATCTGCTTGAAACAATTCATTTAGAAGGTGAGCGCTTAGACCGTTATATTCAAAACTTGCTTGATATGACCCGTTTGGGGCACGAAGGTCTAACTTTAAAAAGAGACTGGGTTGGCGTAGATGAATTAATTGGTTCGGCAACCCGCCGTTTAAAGCGTTATAAACCAGATACGCAAGTGGTCGTTCAGTTACCTGAGCAACCGATTAGTTTGTATGTTCACCCAGCACTGGTAGAGCAAGCTATTTTTAATGTTTTAGAAAATGCGGCAAACTTTTCACCTCCAGATGAGCCAGTCATGATCCGTACTCATCTTTTGTCAGAAGATGAAGTAAAAATAGAAATTGAAGATAAAGGTGTAGGAATCCCTGAAGACGAAAGACATCGCATTTTCGATATGTTTTATACTATGGGGCGTGGAGACCGTGGAAAATTCGGTACAGGTTTAGGGCTAACAATTGTAAAAGCGATTATTGGTGCTCATATGGGTACAATAGAAGCATTTTCAGGGCGACAAAATAAAGGTACTTTAATTCAAATCAAATTACCCCTTCATCCAGTAAAAGAATAAGTTGTAAATTCATGATAAGTTCAGAAACATCACCTGTAGAAACACGTATTGTGATTATTGATGATGAGCCTCAAATCCGTAAATTTCTAGACATTGCTTTAAGAACTCAAAAATACAAAACTACGCTCTGCGAAACGGGTTACAAAGGCCTAGAGACTTTGGCAACCCAAGGAGCTGATTTGGTGATTCTAGACTTAGGCTTACCCGATTTAGATGGAAAAGAAGTGCTTCAAGAGTTACGTAGCTGGTCAAATGTGCCGGTTATTGTGCTATCTGTACGTGCCGATGAGTATGAAAAAGTTGCTTTGCTCGATGCTGGCGCAAATGATTACATGACCAAGCCGTTTAGTGTGCAAGAGCTTTTGGCACGTATCCGTGTCATTTTAAGAAATCAACCCATACAGCAAGAAGCGCATGTCTATGACGATGGTTATCTTAAAGTCGATGTCACGCAACGTTTGGTTTGGGTCGAGCAACAGTCAATTACTTTAACTCGAAAAGAGTTTCAACTTTTAACGTTATTAATGCGCTACCAAGGACAGCTTTTAACACAGCCACAGCTTTTAAAAGAACTATGGGGTCCAACCCATCAGGAAGATACGCACTATTTACGTATTTTAGTGGGCAAGTTACGCAGTAAACTGGGGGATAACGCGATTCAGCCACGCTATATTGCTACTGAACCTGGTGTAGGATTACGTTTTTTAGCTAAGCAGAAAAATCATTAATTAGATGTAAAAAAAACCTTAGGGTATTTCTCCCTAAGGGTTTGCAAAGTGGTTTATAGTTTTTTTGCTTTTTTTATTTATATATCCCAATGTTGTTCTGCCTCAGTCATTTGGCTGTAAATATTTTGATATTCAGCCTGCTTAACTGTGTACCAATGTTCGACAAAGTCAGCGCCTAAATATCCTTTTAAAATAAGACTTCCTTTAAATATTTTTAAGGCCTCTGGTTGGTTGTTAGCTAATAAAATGTGCTCGTCTGGAAATTTTAAAAGATGTGCAGGTTTTGGCAGTGGTAACTTATGAGATAAGCCATAAGACGCGCCCGCTAAAATAGTCGCTGTTACCAAATAGGGATTACAGTCCGCTCCAGCAACACGATATTCTAAGCGTTGATTTTGTACGTTTGAGCATGGAATACGGATTGCGACATTACGATTATTGGTATCCCAATTGGCTTCTAATGGCACATGATGCCCAATTTTAAAACGTCTATAAGAATTAATATTAGGCGCTAAAATCGCCATAGATGCAGGCATTAACTCAATGAGTCCGCTAATCGCGCTCAATAATTTGGCTGAAAGCTCATCTTTTTCTACTTCTGAACTAAATATATTTTGATGGTATTGATTCAGCATGCTCATATGAAAATGCATACCACTACCAGCCTTTGCCAAGTTCGGTTTCGCCATGAAACAAGCGGTTAGGTCATGCTTTCTTGCAACTTGTTTTACAATTCTTTTTAAGGCATTAATTTGATCGCATAGCTTTAAAATGTCATGGCTGTGTTGAAGGTTTAATTCATATTGTCCAGGGGATGACTCTGCAACAATAGCGGTAATTTCAATTGATTGTAGTAGGGCTGCTTTTTCAACTTCATCCAGAACTTGCTGATAATTATTTGGCGCATCTATATCAAAACATTGGTTTTCTGAATATATCTCGGATTGATGCTGAGGTGAGAAAAGATAAAACTCTAGCTCAGCAGCCATGACAGGGAAATAATTATTAGCATGTAACTGATTTAATAATTTTTTTAATATATTACGTGGTTCATAGCGACAGTCTGAACCATCTTCTTCTTGCATTGATAGGTAAAGCTGAGCATTTAATTCTGGGGATAAGGCACTGGGTTGCAAGCTGCCTAAAATGGGCAGGCAAAGTCTATCTGGTTCACCAATATATTTTCCCAGACCTGTTTCTTCAATCACTTTCCCATCAAGGCTCATGGCATAAACAGAAAGAGGAAAATAACATCCATTCGATAGATTTTTGAGACTTTTAACGTCAATACGTTTGCCACGAATATGCCCGTTTAAGTCATGTAGACAAATATCAATGTGCTGAGTGTGTGGATATAAACTTAAATATTCTTCAACTTCTTTTAAAAAAAGATCTGAGTTGAACGTATGAATTTGCGTTTGTGGAATAAAATCATCTGATATTTTAAATGCTTTAAAGTGAGAATCTTTTAAGTTTAAACTTGGGTAAATAAGCGTACTCATTATAAAAAACCTTGGTGGTTATTTAGCTAAAATCCTACCTTAGCCTTTGAAGTTAATCTCGTAAAAAAAGAGTAAAAAGACAAAGGGTTTTTTATAAATAATTTTGGATTTTTATTTTAATAATTAAAAAGTTAATTGGTGCTTTTATGATAAGTCTTTAAAGTAAAATTAACGTATAAGGGCCATCAAAGAGTTGTCTGATCGTTCATGATTTCGCTTTTAAAAATTAAACATAATTAAGAATTGTGATCCTTAAATTTGGTGAGATGGTCAAACTGCTTTAAACTTAAAATCTTATCCAGTTAAACATTTATGTATAAATCTTGAATTGAGCAAGACTTATATCGTGTATGTACTGGAATTTTATTTTTTGCGTTTTTTTAATTTTTATTTTTGAGTTCTCTTAATATGAAAAATATCGGTTTAGCCATTTTAGTAATCAGCCTTTCAGGTTGTGCTGCAATGAGCGTAGAAGAATGTAAGACTGCAAATTGGTCATTAGTGGGTGAGAAAGATGGTTCGAAAGGTTCTTCGCCACGTTTAGATCAATATTACAAAGCATGTGGAAAAGCCAATATTGTTCCAGATCAAAAGTCATATGAACGTGGGTATAAAGAAGGCCTAGGTTATTATTGCCAGCCAGCAAATATTTTTTATAACGCTTTAGAGGGTAACGGTAATATTAATGTATGCCCAGTTGAGCAGCGTAATCGTTTAAGACCTTATTATCGAGCTGCCTCAGATTACTACAATGCAAAAGCTGAATATGAGCGTTATGACGAAAAGTTTAAGCAATATTCTGACAGTGCTTATAACGAAAAATTAAAGCCAGAAGAGCGTGAACGTTATCGTAAGCTTTTAAGAGAATTACAAATTGATCGTGACCGTATTAACAGAAACTATTGGAACTCAATTCGAGATATCGAACGCTTCAAATATGATCATGGATTAAAATAATATTTTAAAAAAGGATTGATCCGAATGGGATCAATCCTTTGTTTTTTTTAAAGATAATAACTCGTTTTTGTCATTAACTTTGAAATAGCAGTCATTGTGATTTTTACTGCATATGGTAATTCAACACCACCTGCTTCAAGTGCAGTATGACGGTGATGCAATTCATCTTCATTCATTTGCTCTAGAATTTTGCGCGAGCGTTCATCTTGAGCTGGTAACTGGTTTAAGTGATCTTGCAAATGTAGACTAACTTGACGTTCAGTTTCAGCAACAAAACCTAAGCTATATTTATCACCTGCAATACCGGCAAGAGCACCCATACCATATGAAAGGCCATACCAAATCGGGTTCAATAAGCTTGTATGACTATTTAGCTCTTTTAAACGGTCTTCACACCAAGCTAAATGGTCTTGTTCTTCAATCGCTGCCTGTTGCATTTCGCGGCGTACATTTGGCAATTTCGCTGTCAATGCTTGCCCATGATAAAGTGCTTGAGCACACACTTCACCACTATGGTTAACGCGCATTAAACCTGCAACATGGCGAGCATCTTCTACACCAAGTTTTGCTTCTACTGTTTCAGCTGGATTTTGGCGCTGTGCTGCTGTTGCACCCGGAACAAGACTACGTAATGCTTGATCAAAAGAGTTAATAAGTTGATCAATTCCAGTATAGTGGCGCATAAATTAGTCCTCCAAAGAAAGATGTGCTGTGGCAAGCATTGGTTTTAGTCGGGCAAGAAGCCATATACTAAAGATTGCACTAAGTACAGCTGTAATAATAAATAGTATTTTAATATCAATTTTTAAAACACTTAAGATTAAGATTGAGAAAATTGCAGAAGAAACCATAAAAACGGCATTTAAGATGTTATTTGCTGCAACCACTCGGGCACGATGTGAGCGTGGTGAGTAAGCCTGCATCATGGCATACAAAGGAACTATATAAAAACCGCCACTAATACCCAATAAAGTCACAGCAATCATGACATGGTAGTAAACCCAGCCTTGGGTAAAAACATCTTTTAAAGTCAGTAATGCTCCGGTTCTTTCAGGTACAAAAGCCAGACTGGCTGCAAGGTAAAGCGCAAAAACAGTAAGGCCAACTGCACCGATTGGCACCATTTTAATATTAATTTCTGAACCACCAATTTTGCGGCAAAGAAGAGAACCCACACCAATACCGACTGAAAAGAAAGTGAGTAAGAGGCTAACCACATTTTCCGATGCATGAAGGTTTTGCTGAGTCAACTGCGGAATTTGGGTTAAATAAGTCGCTCCATAAAACCAGTACCATGAGTTACCTAACAAAATTGTAAACACTAACGGTAAGCTTTTGGCATATTTGATAGTTTGAAAGCTTGTACGAATAAAGTTCCAGTCAATATCTAAATCAGGTGCGGCAACTTTTTGTGGCAAGATGAAACGGCTGAATAAATAACCTATGCAAGCAATCGCTACTACAGTAATACTAATCCACAATAAGTTTCCATTTGATGATGCAATTACGGCACCACCCAAGATCATTCCGAATAAGATAGCCATGGATGTACCAGACTGAAACAGGGCATTGCCAGACATGAGTTCATGTGGTTTTAAGATTTCTGGCAAAATGGCATATTTAATAGGACCAAAGAAAGTTGAATGTGTGCCCATCAAAAATAGGGCTAAAAGTAGCAACCATAAATGCCCCAATAAAAAACCGGCAGAACCGATGAGCATAATAATGATTTCTAAAATTTTTATGCCACGGACAAGTTGTGAGCGTTCATACTTATCAGCAATTTGTCCGGCAGTTGCTGAAAAAAAGAAATATGGCAAAATAAACAACAATGCTGCTAAATTATTGAGTGTGCTTACTGGGGCAGATTGTTGCTGAATCCAACCATAAGTAATGACTAACAATAAAGCTTGCTTATAAACATTGTCATTTAATGCGCCAAAAAACTGGGTAAAAAACATCGGTACAAACCGACGTGATGTCATCAGGGATTCATCTTGTTTCATCATGTGCAAGCTTCATTGAGTTTTATAAAAAAATGTGACGGAGTGTTAATTTGCATCTAAAACCATGTATGATATTTTTAACGCTTGATTAAATGAAAAATCAATGGTTTTGAGTGAGTTTTGTCCTCATATTGGTGCGTTTATTAAAAAATAAGTTTAGAGTTTTTCATGCCTTCTAAAATTAAGTTTAAACAGTCAACTCTTTCTCACTCTATGCATTTAATCTTAAAAATGCAGAGTATACCTAAACTTATTTGTAGCAGCTTATTATTAAGTTTATGTGTTACTCCTTGTTATGCTCAAAGTTCGGCTGAGACCGTTACACCAGAAGCAAACCAGACGGTAACAGATTCATTGGTACAACAAACTAATACAAATAACCCAAGTGATGTTCCAATTACCGATGTCGCTACTCTTGTAACTCAAGCACAGCAACAACAAGATAGCTTGGCTATATTGCAACAACAAGAACAATTTCCGAATCAGATTGAAGAATTTAAGCCAATTACGCTTGATAATCTTGAAGACTTACCGGTTATGCCTGTTGACCAGAATATGGCAAATGAAATTTATCGGGTAGCAGAAGAGGCAAAAAACGAGGCTCAAAACTTCCAAAATGGTACGCAAAAACAACCAGAAATGGTGGTGAATGACGCATCACAAGCAGAATTACATGAAATTAATCAGGCCCCTGTAAATATTGACCAGCTCATGCATGAGATTCAATCTGATAGTAAGATTGTGGTTGAAGCCAATGAAACAGGAAAAACTTTACCTGAGCTTACTGCTGCCGTTGAAGAACCACCCGAAGAAAAAGGTTTCTTTAGACGTATATTCAATAAAATCCGTCCACCTCGGGTAATTCCAATGGAGCAGATACCCCGTATTACTGCTGAGGTTACGGGTGCGCCAGATGATTTAGCTAAAAATATCAAAGGTAAATTATCTACATTTACCCAAGAATCATTTGAAGATTTTAATGCAGCGCTACCGCAACTTAGGAGCTTAAGTAATCAGGCTGCTCAAGCTGTAGGTTATTACAATGCTGAGTTTCGTTTTGAAAAGTTAAGTGCCAGTCGCGTACGCGTTAATGTAACGCCAAATGAACCAGTACGGATTAATGAACAAAACATTGAATTTACTGGTGCTGGTGCAAAACAGCCACAATTTCAGGTCATTCGTTTAGTTCCTGACCAAGATGTAGGTGATATTTTTAATCATGGCCTTTACGAAACCACAAAAAGCCGAATTGTCGATGCTGCATCGGATAATGGTTATTTTGATGCGTATTGGCGTTTACATGACGTAAAAGTGAGCCAACCTGAAAATAAAGCGGATATTAACCTCAAGTATGAGACGGGGGAGCGTTATAAGCTTGGTAAGGTTGAGTTTCGCATGAGCGATCCATCAAAACCATTACCTTTAAATATGAATATTCTTGAAAGCATGGCACCGTGGAAAGAGGGTGATGACTATGCTTTTTGGCGTGTAAATGTTTTAGCAAATAACCTGACTAACTCACGTTATTTTAACTATACCTTGGTCGATTCAATTAAACCCGACCCAATTGAAAAACCACTTGAGTTACCACCCGATTTACAAGCGTTGGTCGATCAGCAGAATGTTGATATTGACGAATCGAAGCTGCTTCCTTTAGAGCAACAACAACTTGCCAAAGCACGCCAGTTGGCTTCCTCAAGTAAAGAAGTAACACAAAATGTGGTAGATGAAAAACAATTTGCCGGAACTGAAAATGTACAAGCCGCACCTGCATCTTTAAAAGCTGCAACTGTACAACATGAAGAACAAGAGTCTGAACAAGACCGTTTACAGGCTCAAGCTCGGGAAGAAAAACGTATACCAGTGATTGTGACGTTAAATGCCGATAAACTAAATAGTCTGGAAACAGGTATTGGTTATGGTACCGACACTGGCGCCCGTTTACGTAGTCAATATAGACGTTCGATTGTAAATAAATACGGTCATTCATTTGATGCTAACTTAGAAGTTTCTGAAATTCGTCAGTCTATAGATGGGCGCTATAGTATTCCTTATAAACATCCGTTAAATGATTACTTTAATATTGTGGGTGGTTACGAGCGTGAAACGAGAGATGATATTGGTCCGGATGTAAGTTTACTTACAGAATCGGCAGTTTTAGGTGGTGAGCGAGTTATTAAAAAACCGCTCGGAAATTGGCAACATACTATTGGGGTACGTTATCGTCTCGACCGCCTAACTCAAAAGGGGAATGTGGATATCTCTGAGTTACCAGATGCATTTAAAACTGCTGCATCAGAGCAAGAAGCATTATTATTTAGTTATGAGACCTCTAAAACTTCAAGTAATACACGCTTAAACCCAACCAAAGCTTTTAAACAAACTTATAAATTAGAATTAGGTAGCGAAAGTTTACTTTCAGATGCCAATATGGCGATTGCAACTGCGGGTTGGAGATTTATTTATTCTTTAGGTGAAAATGATGACCATCAGTTTGTTGGGCGGTCCGATTTTAGTTATATTTTTACCGATGAGTTTGATAAAGTTCCATACAATTTAAGATTCTTTACTGGTGGTGACCAGACAATACGTGGTTTTGATTATAAAAGTCTTTCACCAGAAGATAATGGATATAAGATTGGTGGACAGGCTCTAGCAGTAGGCTCTTTAGAATATAACTATCAATTCAAAGAGGGTTGGCGAGCAGCTGTTTTTTCTGATTTTGGTAATGCTTACGATAAGAGTTTTAGTAATCCGACGGCCTATAGTGTGGGTGTCGGTATCCGTTGGAAGTCCCCAATTGGACCAATTCGTTTAGACGTGGCTTCTGGTATTTCTGATGATAATCATCCGATTCGTTTGCATTTCTTTATTGGTCCACAACTTTAAAAATAAAATTTTATTAGGTTTATTTTATGGCGGAAGTAGAACAGCAGCCCACTTCGGCACCTAGCTCTCCTAAGAAGCGACGTATTTTGCGTAGCTTCTTGCTGACAATCTTGATCATACTTTTATTACTTGTTGCTTCCATCATTATTATGATGTCGACTGACCGTGGAAGCCGTTTTTTATTAGATCGTGTTTTACAAGCTCAGCAAGTCATTAAATATGAATATGAGGGGGGTAATTTACTCAGGGGAATTATTCTTAAAAATATTATTGTTCAGTTAAAAGAAGTTGACGTTACTTTAGATAGAGCTGATGTCCGTTTAGGGTGGCGTTCTTTAATATTAGAAAAAGAAGTGCATTTGAGCAATGCAGATGTCCGTAACCTAGTTATTATTAACAAAGCTCCGCCATCGGATAAGCCATTTGAGTTTAAACCCATTAAATTACCATTTGTGCTTCGTGTAGATGTTGGAGATGTTGATCATTTAGAAATTAAAAATTCAGGTTCTGTCGTAAATTTTCATGATGTTCATTTAAATGATGCTTTGTGGTCAGAGACAAAACTGAAATTTGAAAATTCAAGTATGGATATGGGGTATCTTTCTGTTCATAACGCAACAGGAAATATGGACTTTAGCGGCAAATACCCACTGAATGCGACTGCAGATTTAAGAATTCCTTCTTTAAAAAGTTTAAACATCCAAAATATTAAGGTGGCAGCGCGGGGTAGTTTAGATACCTTGCAAGCCGGTGTAGCAACGACAACACCAGATTTATTAACAGGTTGGGTTGTTTTACATCCTGTTCGTCATGAAGTGCCTATGCAAGGTGCATTGTTACTCAAAAATTATCACTTGCCTTTACTGGTTGAGCAAAAATTATTTGCTAAAAACGGTGTAATTAAATTTCAGGGTGATATTAAGCAACTCAACTTAGCACTTGAGACAGATTTAAAAGGGGAGAATTTACCTGAAGGCCAGTACAACGCCTTAATGAATACTGATCTGGTTCATCAGTTGAATATTACTGATTTTAACGGGCAGGTCATGAAGGGTGCAGTTAATCTTAAAGGATTAGTGAACTGGAAAGATCATGTCACTTGGGACATCAAAGGTCGCCTAGATCATGTTAATCCTAAAGACAAAGCTATTCCACAGGTCGTTCAGGATTTCTTGCCGCCAAGTCTGGATGCAGCCGTTTCTTCAACTGGCTCTTTGGAAAAAGGTACGGAAGTATTTGCTAATGTAGACTTTGACCGCTATGAATCTTGGAAACTTAAACTAAACCAAGCACCTGAAAAGAATAAGAAGCCACAACCTATGTTTATGAATGTGGCTTGGGCAAATATAGATCGTGCTATGCCATATATAGGTTGGTTAAGTAGTGATAGTGGTCAAGTTGATTTGACTTTGCGAGATGGTCAGCAAGATATTAAAGTTTCGACAAAAGTATATCAGCATGAACAGACCTTATTACCGGCTGGACAATATTTAGCAATTTTGAATGTTAAAGATAATATTCTTAATGTTCCTAGTTTTAGTTTTGCGGCTCAAAAGGGTAGCCTCACAGGTCAGGCCAAAGTCTTATTACCAAGTGAAAAACGTCAGCTGGCATGGAATGCATTATTAAATGCAAAAGACTTTAATCCACAAAGTATACATACAGCGGCGCCAGTTAACTTGCTCAACGGATCAATTAAAGCCAGCGGTTTTGCAAAGCCAAATCAACAAATTATTCAGCTTGAAAAAATTGATTTAAAAGGTCGCTTGGCTCAAGCAGGTCAAGAAATGGTTGCGCTAGCTGGAAAAAGTACAGCAGCTTTATTATTTAATGATGTTAAAGCTGGTGGCGGTTTTAAAGGCTTTGCGGTCAATTATGACGGATCTTTAAAAGCGCTTAATCAAGCCAATGGACTATTAAATTTTTCTATTGCAGGTACCCCAGAATTTATCCGAATTAGTCAGTTACAACATGATGGTGTTGCTGGGAAAATCTATGCGACTGGGGCATTAAATTTAAAAGACCGTATTGCTTGGGATATTAATAGCTCGTTAGTACGCTTTAAACCTCAATATTTTGCCTCCAGTGTAAAAGGTGAAATTTCAGGAAATGTAAAAACACAAGGCATCTGGTCTGACAAGTTAAAGCGTATTGATATTCAACAATTGAACCTTGCGGGTTATTTGAATAATAAGCCAGTCAGAGGTAAAGGTAACTTATCCATACTTATGGATTCGAACCAAAAAGGTTTTTTACCTCAGCAATTTGAAGCAAATAATCTATTTTTAGTTTATGCGCAAAACCAATTGCAGGCGACTGGTAATGCACAGAATTTAAAAATTAAGCTGAATGCACCTGCGCTTTATGAGTTGTATCCGGGTTTAAGTGGGCGTGCATATGGAGACTTGAGTGTCCAATCTCAACCGCGTTTGAAAGCTACGGCGAATATTGCGGTTGATAATTTTGCATTTAATACATTAGTCAGTATTAAAAAACTTCGTATCCAGGGTGAATTGCCTACTTCCGAAACAACACCAACTCAGTTAACAGCAAAATTAGACAATTTACGTAGTGGTAGCCGTCAAATTCAGTCTGCTGAGGTGAATTTAACAGGAACAAGAAAAGCACATTTATTAAAAGTGCAAGGAAATAATAATTTTTCTAAATTCTATGTTCAGTTAGCAGGTGGATTTAATGCGAAGAATGATTGGTTAGGGCAAATTCAAAAAGGAAGTTTTGATTCACGCCGAATTCGTCTAGCACAAAATCAAAATGCACCAGTTGTTTTCTCATCGGCACGTTCTGAGTTATATGTTGGGCAACATTGCTGGCAAAGTACAAATAGCCAGTTGTGTCTTGACCAGCCTGTGCGTGTGAGTAAAGCACAAGGTAATATTTCATTTGTTACTCAGAATCTAGATTTAGGTGATTTTGCTGCGTTCATGCCGGAAGGTTTGGCTATGACAGGCCAACTTAATGGTTATGCTAAAGCTTCTTGGGTAAATGGTGGGCATCCTAAGCTTGATGCACGCTTAGTGACAAGAAAAGGTGAACTGGGCTTAGCAGCGGAAGACCCGCAAGATCCACCGACTACTTTGGCTTATGATGAACTGAGTGTAATTGCGAAAAGTATTTCAGAAGGCTTATTGTTCCGTGTCGATGTAAAAACACCTGATATTGGTACAGGATATGCGAATGTTATTATTAATCCATACCAATCAACTATGCCGATGCATGGAGAGGTAGCTTTTAACGATGTACAGTTAAAAGTGTTAAAACCATTCATTCAAGATGTACGTTCAATGAGTGGTACCTTAGCCTTAGCTGGTAAAGTAAATGGTACTTTGACCCAGCCACAGTTTACGGGCGAAATGCGTTTGAAAAACGGGGCGATCAGTATGATTTCCCTACCGGTTAATTTAACCAATGTACAGGTGTATTCATCTATTCGACAGGACATGGCAACAATTGATGGTGCATTCAATAGTGGACAAGGTGTAGGGTTACTTAAAGGTAGTTTTGACTGGAAAAATGCACCGCGTCTACAGTTAAACTTAAAAGGCGATAACTTACTTGTACGTCAAGCCCCATTAATTACGGCCATTGCAAATCCGAATTTGACACTTGATATGTATCCTTTTGATAAGCGTTTAAGCTTAAAAGGATCAGTAGATGTTCCTCGTGCACGTATTTCAATGCCTGAAACAACTGCACCAGTGGTTAATACATCTTCAGATGTTCGTATTGTTCGCCAAGGTCAGGACCCACTTGCAATTTTACGTGCGGCAAAACCGTGGGATATCCGTGCAGATATCTCGGTAAATATTGGCAATCAAGTCATCTTCCAAGGCTTTAACAGTAATATTCCTTTAGTGGGGCGTTTGAATTTAACCCAACGCGGTTATGAAACGGCAATGCGAGCAATGGGTGCTATTGGTGTAAGTCAAAAAGTGAAAATTGAGGCCTATGGTCAAAGCCTAGATTTAAACCGTGCAATTGCCCGTTTTAATGGTCCATTAGCAAACCCGACGTTAGATATTGATGCGAATAAAAATGTTCAGGGTAGTATGGTTGGGGTTCGTGTCACTGGTACTGCTTCATCACCAAACATTCAAGTTTATAATGATGCAGGCCTTTCTGAGCAAGAGGCATTAAATGCACTCGTGACAGGGCGTATTAATGAAGGTGCAAGTGGTTTAAGTAATGCAGAAGGCTTTAAATCTGATGTGAACAATACAATTGCTGCTGCCGGTATTAGTATGGGCTTGGGTGGTACTCGTGCTTTAACGAATCAAATTGGACGTACTTTTGGTTTGAGTGGTCTTGCATTAGATGCTCAAGGTACAGGGGATGATACTCAAGTAAGTTTAACTGGGTACATTACACCTGATTTATTTATTCGTTATGGTGTGGGAGTGTTTACTCCAGTCAATAAACTGACGTTGCGTTATCAAATGAACCGCCGTTTGTATTTGGAAGCAAGTCAATCTTTAGAACGAGCAATAGATTTATTCTATAACTGGCGATTCTAAACGCTTTAAGAACACTAAAAACCGAGATGAAAACATCTCGGTTTTTTATTGAAGTTGGGCAAAAATAAAGACATATAAGTAGAATTTTTGCAAAGTCTGCCAGATTCAGTATGATGTGGGCAGCATAGTCTGTGTAGAGTAATGATGAAAAAAGTTTTATTTGTTTTAATGGGCATGTTAATAGTCGGCTGTACAGAAAAAAAGCCTTTAACACCTGAAGAGCAATGGCATGGCTATTGTACAAGTGTGGGGAATGCAGCAAGAAGTATTCTGTTTGATCGTCAGCAAGCAATTGAAAAGTCTCAAGCCATTGAGCATGCTAATAAAATTGAAGACGAAATTACGAAAAAATTCATCTTTAATATTATTGAAAAAGTTTACGCCATTCCACAAGACGAATTAAAAACGAATCCAGAAGCCTTGCAAGAAAAGATTAGAAAACAAATGACAGATGAGTGTTTGGTTACCCCACATGACAAAATGCCAAACTACAAAAAATTCTAAGTGTATAAGACATCGTCAAACACTCCACTAAGGTGGAGTGTTCTTTTAACTTAAAATACCGCATGATAAATCCATTATTAAGATCATTATTTATACACGGGTATTTAGTTACAAAATAATGGGCATCACGGAGAAACACCCCGCGCTCATTAACTTTTGGCTTGAACTCTAGTAAAATTTTGTAGTCCATATTACTTGTGAAGCTTTGTGAAAGCTGGAATTTACAAGTAATTTTTTAAAAAAAGAGGAATGAACACCGTGCTAGAAGCTTACCGCCAACACGTTGCTGAACGTGCCGCACTCGGAGTCCCACCGAAGCCACTTGATGATGCTCAAACTGCTCAACTTGTTGAGTTATTAAAAAACCCACCGGCAGGTGAAGAAGCATTCTTGGTTGATTTGCTTGAAAACCGTGTTCCTGCAGGTGTTGACCAAGCAGCTTACGTAAAAGCAGCTTTCTTGGCAGCGATTGCAAAAGGCGAAGCGACATCTCCGCTAGTTTCTAAAGAACGTGCAGTTTATTTACTAGGTACGATGCTTGGTGGCTATAACGTAGCGCCTTTAGTTGAGCTTCTGGATGATGCTGAATTAGGTAGCTTGGCTGCTGAAGCTTTGAAAAAAACATTACTTGTATTTGATGCGTTCCATGACGTAGCTGATAAAGCTAAAGCTGGCAATGCAAATGCAAAAGCTGTTTTACAATCTTGGGCTGATGCTGAATGGTTCACTAGTCGTAAAGATGTACCAGAAGAAATCAAAATCACTGTGTTCAAAGTAACAGGTGAAACAAACACTGATGACTTGTCTCCAGCTCAAGACGCATGGAGCCGTCCAGACATTCCATTGCATGCAAATGCAATGTTGAAAAATGAGCGTGATGGTATCAACCCTGAAAAACCAGGTGAAGTTGGTCCATTAAGCCAAATTAAAGAACTCATTGCTAAAGGCAATCAAGTTGCTTATGTTGGTGACGTTGTTGGTACAGGTTCATCTCGTAAATCTGCAACAAACTCTGTTCTTTGGTTCTTTGGTGATGAAATCGCTCACATTCCAAACAAAAAAGACGGTGGTGTGTGCTTAGGCGGTAAAATCGCTCCGATCTTCTTTAACACAATGGAAGATGCAGGTGCATTACCAGTAGAGATCGATGTTTCTAACATGAACATGGGTGACGAAGTTACTCTTAAAATCGATCATGCTGCTGCAAAAGTCACTGCGTTCAAAAATGGCGAACAAATCGCTGAGTCTGAACTTAAAACTCCAGTACTTTTAGATGAAGTACGTGCTGGTGGTCGTATTAACTTGATCATTGGTCGTGGCTTAACTGCTAAAGCGCGTGAAGCTTTAGGTTTAGCTCCATCTACATTATTCCGTACTCCAGTACAACCAGCTGACACTGGCAAAGGTTTCACTTTAGCTCAGAAGATGGTTGGTCGCGCATGTGGTCTTCCAGAAGGTCAAGGTATCCGTCCAGGTACTTACTGTGAGCCTAAAATGACTACAGTTGGTTCTCAAGATACAACTGGTCCTATGACTCGTGATGAGTTAAAAGACTTAGCTTGCTTGGGCTTCTCTGCTGACTTAGTAATGCAGTCTTTCTGTCACACTGCTGCTTATCCAAAGCCAGTTGACGTACAAATGCAACATACACTTCCAGACTTCATCATGAACCGTGGTGGTGTATCTTTACGTCCAGGTGACGGTATTATCCACTCTTGGTTAAACCGTATGCTTCTTCCAGATACAGTAGGTACTGGTGGTGACTCGCATACTCGTTTCCCAATTGGTATTTCGTTCCCAGCAGGTTCTGGCCTTGTAGCTTTCGCTGCTGCAACTGGTGTAATGCCACTTGATATGCCTGAATCAGTTCTTGTTAAGTTCAAAGGTAAAATGCAGCCTGGTATCACTTTACGTGACCTTGTACATGCGATTCCTTACTATGCAATCAAAGAAGGCGATCTTACTGTTGAGAAAAAAGGTAAGAAAAACATCTTCTCTGGTCGTATCTTAGAAATCGACTTAACAGAAATGGAAACTGACTTAACAGTTGAGCAAGCATTCGAACTTTCTGATGCTTCTGCTGAACGTTCAGCTGCTGGTTGTGCAATCACACTTTCAGAAGAGAAAGTTGCTGAGTACTTACGTTCTAACATCACAATGCTTAAGTGGATGATTTCACAAGGCTATGGTGATGCACGTACGATGGCTCGCCGTGTTGAAAACATGGAAAAATGGTTAGCGAACCCAAGCTTACTTAAAGCTGATGCTGATGCTGAATACACTAAAGTGTATGAAATTGACTTGTCAGAAATCAAAGAACCTATCCTTTGCTGCCCGAACGATCCAGATGATGCGAAACTTCTTTCTGACGTTCAAGGCGACAAAATTGATGAAGTATTCATTGGTTCTTGTATGACTAACATTGGTCACTTCCGTGCTGCTGGTCAGTTACTTGAAAAAGTACCAAGCGGTTCATTAACAACTCGTTTATGGTTGGCTCCACCAACACGTATGGACGAACATCAGTTAATGGAAGAAGGCTTCTATAACACTTATGGCCGTGCTGGTGCACGTACAGAAATGCCTGGTTGTTCATTATGTATGGGTAACCAAGCACGTGTTGCACCGAACACAACTGTTGTATCGACTTCTACACGTAACTTCCCTAACCGTTTAGGTCAAGGTTCTAACGTTTACTTAGCGTCTGCTGAGCTTGCATCTGTTGCTGCTGTACTTGGTAAATTGCCAACTCCAGAAGAATACCAACAATATGCAGCTCAAATTGACAGTATGTCTGCTGACATCTACAAATATTTGAATTTCGACCAAATGGGCGAATATACAAATGCTGCTGATAAAGTAGATACTAAGAAAATTGCTGCTGCTCAGTTGACTTAATAGGTCGATTTAGTACAAAAAAGGAGCTGATTATTCAGCTCCTTTTTATTTTAATGAGAATTGGTACATATTTTAATTATTAAAATAATAAATTAATCATGTTTTATTCTAATAAAATGTAAAAATAAATATAACGCTAGATATTAAAGAAGATTTTGTTTTAAAATATTTGTATGAACTTAAAAATAATTAAAAAGAACATGGGTATTTTATATATGGAATTTAAAAATGCTAAAGACAATTGTTGAATTTAAATTTGATGATTATCAGCTATATGATCAAAATTTATCAGCAGAAGACGGGAATACTTTAGTACAGAAAACTGAAGATATTGCACAATATATTTATAGTATATTAAAAAATAGATATCACTTAAATATTGAGTTAAATGCTGAGCGTTGGGGCTGGGAAATAGAAGTGCCATTACCTGAGATTACGATGTATATCGGTATTAGCGTTTATGAAGAATACAGTAATGGTTTTGCAATATTCATTTCACCAAATACACCAATTTTAAGAAGATTTCTTTTTAGAAAGTTAGATATTACTCACCATATTATGTTGCTACAAAATTATATTAATGTCATTTTGAAGTCCCATGCCGGTATATATGATGTGCAATGGTGGGAGGAAAATGAGTTTAGATATGTTGCAGCGCATTAAAATATAATTAGTAAATATGAAATATTATTTATGATTGTTTAGCTAATACAATTAATAAAATATTTTATTGGCCGCTATAGTGGTGAATTTACGTATGTGAGCTTAATATATGTTCAATATAACGTGGTTCAGATCCGTATGCGAATTTTAGCATGGAAGACAGTACGTCGGTTCTTCTATAACAACCTTCATAATCATGATTACGAAACGGCAGTAAGTAGATGTATTAACTACTTTTTAGTTTTCTTAATTATTGGGAATGTAGTTGCTGTATTACTAGAAACAGTAAATGATCTGTATTACAGCTACCGTATATGGTTTGACTACTTTGAAAATGTCTCAATTGCAATTTTCAGTGTTGAATATCTCTTACGGCTCTGGAGTATAGTCGAGCGTGATCCGACACAAGCTGCATGGAAGCAACGTTTAGCATGGATGAAAAGTGGTGAAGCACTGATTGACCTCATGGCAATTTTGCCTGCGTATCTAAATTTCTTTGTACGAATAGATCTTCGTATGTTAAGAATTTTACGATTACTTCGACTATTAAAATTAACTCGCTATTTCATCTCATTGCAAATATTGCTATGTGTGATTAAGCGAGAAAAAGGTTCCTTTCAGGCAGTGATTTTTATTTTAATCATTATGATTATTATGACTGCCTCTGGTATTTATGTCGTTGAGAATAAAGCACAACCGGAAGCTTTTAGCTCTATTCCTAAAGCAATGTGGTGGGCGGTTGTGACTTTAACTACAGTCGGATATGGGGATGTCACACCAGTAACTAGTCTAGGAAAATTATTGGGAGCCTTAATTACAATTCTAGGGGTAGGGATTGCTGCTTTACCAGCTGGTATTTTAGCTTCTGGTTTGGCCAATGAACTTAACCAGCGTAATCAGCGCCTTGAACAAGAGTTCCGTGAGTTACTTCAAGTGCGTGGTATTGATATCATGCATGATGAAGTTGAAATAGAACGTATTCGACAAAAAGTAGGGCTACCAAAAGAACAAGCGCATAATCTGATTATCCAAATTATGCGCGAAAAAGTATTAGAAGAGAAAGAAGCTGTTAGAGAGAAGAAATGTTATTGCCCGCACTGTGGTGAAAAGTTAACAGATTAGAGACTCAACGAAAGCCTGATCATACTCAGGCTTTTTGAGTTGCTTTTTCTACAGCAAATGCAATGAGTAAGATAATAAGGCCACCAAGGCTCAGTACAAAACCTACCCAGATTGGTGCAATCCAACCCATCTGATGGCTCAGTACCCAACCACCTAAAAAAGCGCCTAATGCATTAGCAAGATTAAAGGCGGAGTGGTTAAGTGAAGCTGCTAGCGTTTGCGCATCACCTGCAACATCCATGAGGCGCGTCTGTAAAGCCCCACCTAAACCCATAACGGTTAGGCCAATTAAGAATAAAGAGCCAATTGCGCTATAGATATTACTCATTAGAAAGCTTGCGACTACAAATGCGATCGCTGAGCTGATGAGTACGCCCACAATAGTTTTATTGAGGTTTTTATCTGCAAGCCAACCCGCAGCTAAACCACCAATCACCATCCCGATGCCCCACAGCGCTAATGCAATAGGAACAATCTGGATATTAACTTTAGTGTATTCAGTGAGAATTGGTGAGACATAGCTATATACCGAGAACATACCCCCAAAGCCAATTGCGCCGACTGCAAGGGTTAACCACATATTTATATTTTTAAGCCCAGCTAATTCTGTTTTTATGCTGGCAGTAGCTTGAACTGGAATATTCGGTACAAAGCAAGCTACAGCAATTAAAGTAAAGAATGCGATCGTTGCTGAAAATTCAAAACCTGCTCTCCAGCCAAAATGTTGACCTAACCATGTTGCTAAGGGTACGCCAATAACGGTAGCAACGGTCAGTCCCATCATCATTTGCGCAACTGCTGAAGCTCTTCGTGAAGGGCCTGCGAGTTCAGCCGCGACTAAAGCGCCGACACCAAAATATGCGCCATGAGGTAAACCTGCAATAAAACGAGAGACTAAAACGGTTTCTGGGGTATGTGCTAAAGCTGTACATGCATTGGCAATACCATAAAACAGCATGAGGCAAAGCAATAAGGTCTTTCTAGGCACTTTGGCACCCAAAATGGCAATAATAGGGGCACCAATAACAACACCTAATGCATAAGCACTAATAAAATGCCCTGCTTCAGGTACTGTAATCTTTAAATTGTGTGCAATTTCCTGAATAAGACCCATTGCGACAAATTCTGTAGTGCCAATACAGAAACCGCCTACTGCGAGAGAAAAAATTGCCAAGAAGAGTGAGTAATGTCGAGGGGAAGAAGAAGGGGATTGGGGTGACGCCATAATAAATTAATAAAAGGAAACTCAAAAAAGAAAGTATAAGGGAAAAAGAGACCAAAATAATAAAAAACTAGAATCTCAAGAGGAAGTTTGCACATTTAAAACCGGAATATTTTATCTTTATATTGAATAATTTATCGAATTCTTTTATCAAATTGGATATGATGAGCGCGTAATATTTTAGGCATTACAATAAGTTGTATAAATATTTAAGAAATAGAGAAGTTGAATCGTGAGAAAATTATGTATTGCCTGCCTTATTGGTATGGCTATGTTATCTATGTCTGGTTGTGCCGTATTTATGGCTGGCAATCAACCAAGTAAAAAAAATTTAAATGTTTTAAATCCGGGTAGCTCTCGTAATTATGTTATTGCAGAGTTTGGGGCACCTGTATTGTCTGAGTACCGTGATGGGACAAGAGTTGAAATCTATACATTCCAGCAAGGTTATTCAAAGTGGGTGAAAGTAGGTCGTGCATTTGGACATGGGGTTGCAGACGTTGCCTCAATAGGTTTATGGGAAGTATTTGGAACTCCAGCTGAAGCATACTTTAATGGTAAAGAAACAACTTATGAAGTGACTTATGGTGAAGATGATTTAGTAAAAAGTTATAAGCTCATTGACTTTAATCAAGCTTTTCCAAAAGTAAAAGAATAATGAGGTAATGAAAGAGGCCACATGGCCTTTTTCTTTTTATATAAAAATCTTTAACTTAAATTTATTAATGATAATGAGAATTATTTTTATTTGTGTATAATACATTTGCTTATGATTTGTCTGTAAAAATTTAAATTTTCCTAATAAGGATCCAGAAATAATGAATAGATTATTAGTAACATCACTTGTTTTTGTATGTACTTACAGCCTTGCTCATGAACCTTATGTTGCGCCATTAGCGTATAAAACTGAGCAGACACAAGTACCGGTAGTAGCTGGTTATGCTGAAGAAGCACTAAATAGTGAATACGCTTTAAAAGATGCCAAGCTTACCGTCATTACCCCTAAACAAGAGCCTAAAGTTATTAATGCTGAAGCTCTACATAAATCTGTAACTGTTTTCGATGTTGCTTTACCGGAAGACGGTACATATATTCTGCAAACTCAGGCGAGTTACCCTTTAAAATATGTATATGATCAAAAGGAGTGGCATTTATTTTTTGATTTACCAGCAGATAAAGCTCCGCCAAAAAAAGAGCGTGACTATCTAATTCCTGCTGATCTTAAAACTAAAAAGATTAAAACAGAGGAAGTAACAAGAGAATGGGTATTACAAAGTTATCTTTCAAAAGGTAAAGTTTCAGATTTTCAACTTCCAAATACACCAGTTAAAGTTAATTTTTCTGTTCATCCTAACCAGCTTAAAGTTACCCAAGCAGTTCAGCTAACCATAAGTGAAAAAGGCCAGAACCTACCTTATGCTGAAATTAATTTAAGAGAAAAAGGAGCAACTGATAAACAAGTACTACATTTTAAAGCTGATGATAAAGGACAAGTTGAACTTAAATTTCCAAAAGCTGGAGAATATTTAATGGAAGTCACCGCTCCAGTGGATTTAAAGTTAAAGCCTAAAAATCAAAATTATACGATTGTTAGCTTACAAGTGACCGAGTAAGAATATTCTCATTTTATAAAAAATAGATCTGAATGGGTCTATTTTTTATTTGTTAGTAAAGTCCATATCTAATTAACAAAAACTTATGTTGAGACAAATTAATTAATTTTGTGATAAGATGAATGGTATTCATTAGTGATGATTTATCTCCGTTAACTCTGTTTAGTAATAAACAAGAGATAACTTAAAAATTTATAGATAAATTTATGTATTCAGGCTTGTGCCCATGTTAGAAATTCGACACCTTAAAACTTTAGTTGCTTTACGTGAACATGGTTCACTGGTCGCTGCAGCTAATGACCTATGCTTAACGCCCTCAGCTATTTCTCACCAATTAAAAGAATTAGATCATTGGTATGGGGTAGAGGTGGTTAATCGCCGCAGTCGCCCTGTTAGTTTTTCTAATGTAGGACAACGCCTACTGAAGTTAGCTGATGATGTATTGCCGCAAATTCAGATTACTCAGAGTGATATTACACGTATTGTGCACGGACAAACGGGCAGAATTATTTTTTCATCTGAATGTCATAGCTGTTTTGACTGGCTAATGCCTTTACTCAATCAGTACCGTCAGCAATATCCAGACGTCGATTTAGACTTTGCTTCGGGGTTCGAAGCGAACCCACATGAACTTTTACAAAATGCTGAGTTTGATTTACTTATTACAGCCGATCCGATCGCGCTAAAAGGAATCGAATACTTCCCGATTTTTGAATATGAATCGCGTTTGGTTTTATCAAATACTCATCGATTGGTTCGTGCTGAAAATATTACTGTTCAGGATCTCGCAGAAGAGGTTCTTATTACTTACCCGGTTGATAAGCACCGTTTAGATATCATGTCGAAACTGTTTATACCTGCAAATATTCAACCAAAACAAATCCGGACAACAGACTTAACGCAAATGCTTATTCAACTTGTTGCGAGTGGCCGAGGTATTGCTGCTTTGCCAGATTGGGTAGTCAATGAATACGAACAAAAGGGTTGGGTGACTAGCCGCCGTCTAGATTGTGTTTCTCCAGCCGGTTTAAGACGTACCTTGTATGCAGGTTATAGAACTGAAGAAAAAGAGAAGAGCTACTTTGAAGGTTTCTTAAAGCAGCTAGAAAAGTTTTCTTTAAAACGCACTTCTTACTATTCAGGTTAAAAGTACTTATTTAGCCTAAGCATTTATTAAAAGGTGCCTTCGGGTGCCTTTTATTTACCTATAAATAAAGATAATAGACCTGCTGCAATCAGTGGGCCAACAGGTACACCACGGAGTAACGCCACACCTGCAACCGTACCAATAAGTAAGCCTGCCACAACATCAGGTTGGCTCGACATAAGTTTTACACCACGACCACCTAGCCACGCGACAAGCAGACCAATTGCAATAGCGACCAAAGATTTAAAACTAATAAAGGATTTTAAAATACTCTCTCCACTAAGCTTGCCACTTGCAATAGGCGTGAGTACGCCAATTGTTAGAATAAGTATGCCTAAGTTTAGTCCATGTGCCTGAATATAAGGAAAAAATTGATTTAATGGCGTGATTTTTATGACGATTAAAATACCTGCTGCGATGGTTACAGCTGCATTTTGACTTAGTAAACCGCAGATAAGTAAAACTAATAAAACAACTAAATTAACATCGAATTGGGCAAGCATGAGAAGCGGCAAGAAAAGCAAATAATTTGAATTGTATAATAATTGAGAGCCAAAATGTCAGAGCTTTTAAGGTTAAAAAAGATCAAACAAAGGCTTTTTAGTGGAAATTTTCTTGTATATGACTCAATGATAAAGAGTTTTATCTGTGGTTACGCTTGGAAACAATGTTATATAAATTAACAACTTAAAAAGTATTCTTTTGAGAGAGTGTGATATAAAAATAATCACTACTCATGAGTACAGGATTAATCTTATGGATATTATAGATATCAAGATCAAAGACCAATTTGATCAAATTCATGATGCGAAAGCTCAATTAAAGAAGAATTTAGTTGAACATGAAAATGAGCCTTTAAAGCTAAGTCAGCGTATCGAACATATTATTGTAGATAATGAGGTGATCTTACCCACTACAGAATTGCTATTTGAAAGTGAACAAAACGAAAAAATTTATCGCGTTATTGAAGAGTAATTCAAAGTTAATGAAGTTAAATGCGAAGATGATAAAGCAGAAGGTAATAAAACACTAAAATTACGTTAAAATAATGGTTTCGTTTTAAAGAGAAAGCTTTATGCTGCTGGAAAAAATTTTACAATCACAAGGGTTTGGTTCACGTAAATATTGTCAGCAGTTAATAAAAAATGGTTCAGTAAGTATTGATGGGGAGGTTGTGAGTGATCTCAAAAAGCAGTTCTCCCCAGAAAATTTTGAGTTTTCCGTTTTTGGTCAAAATTATCAATATAGAGAAAAAATTTATATTGCTCTAAGAAAACCTCAAGGTTTCGAGTGTTCTCATCATCCTCAGCATCATCAAAGTGTTTTTAGCCTACTGCCTGAAACCATGATTCATCGTGGTGTGCAGGCGGTTGGACGCTTGGATCAAGACACAACGGGGCTGCTTTTACTTACTGATGATGGTAAATATCTACAAGCTTTAACTCATCCTCGTAAACATGTACCAAAGGTTTATCATGTTACAACTTACGACTTCGTAACCCCTGAGCAAATTGAAATGCTTACTCAGGGTGTTAATTTACACCAAGAAAAGGGGGTATTTGCTGCCACAGATGTAGCACTACTAGGAACTCATCAATTAACGATGACTATTCATCAAGGTGTTTATCATCAAGTCAAAAGAATGATTGCAGCCGTAGGCAATAAAGTCGAGAAATTACATCGACATCAAATTGGTCAATTGGTTTTACCTGAAATTGAGGACGGGGATTGGGTATATTTGTCGGAGCAGGAAAAACAACTCGCTCAAAATATTATTTAAGAAAACAATGAAATGTCTGAAACTCACTGTCTCTAATAAACCCCATTTTTTCATAGAGGCGGTGAGATTCATGATTATTCGATTGGGTTTCTAGGCTAATACGTAAAGCATTTTCTTGTTTTGCAAATAAAATCGCTGTATCAATGAGCTGTTTTGCCGAGCCTTGACGACGGAATAGGGGGGTAACATATACATCATCTAAGATGTAGTAAATTGAACAAGCAACTGAAGAAAAACCTAAATAAAGCAATACGAACCCAGTAATTTTTTCGTCCTTAATATGGATAAAAAATACGCTCTCTTTATTCTCAAAACGTTGTTTTAAAAAATGATGAGATTCTTCTAGATTAGAAGATGCACCATAAAATTGACGGTATTCATCAAATAGGACAGCGAGTTGGCTTAGGTCTTCATAGGTCGCTCGTCTTACAATCATTAGGCGCTCCTTGTATTTATGTTTATATTTTTACAAAGAGAGCATAACTAAAAAAGAAGCGAATTGACGTTAAAAGTTGTTTAAAAATGCAACACCGTTAAGTTTTGTCACTTTCACCTAATAGTGCATTTAACTCTTCAAATAAATCTTCGTGGTCATCATCTTCATTTAAAGTTGAAGCGTTTTGATTTAATGAAGATGCTTTTGCTTTTCTCAGTTTTAATAATTGTTCCATATTAATATTCTGGTTTTCGATCGCAAAAGGAATAGATTTGGTTAAGACGACTTGTTTAAAGAACAGTCGCACTGCTTGGGCAGGGGTAATCCCCAATTGTTTAAAAACAGCAAAAGCCTGTTTTTTCTCTTGGGAGTCAAGTCGAACCTGATAAACTTCTGTTTTTCGCATGAATAACAAAACCAAATGATTTTTAATTTTTAGGGATTTATTTTAAACCATCGGAATGTAATTTCAATGTCTTTCAGCATAAAAAATAATCTTTTTGTCATTACGATGCGATTACAGTGTCAATTCAAGCTGTGAATTGAAAACCATTTCCTGTTTTGTTAGCGGGTCTATAAAAGAAATTTGCTTAGCTAGAAGCTGTAAGGGCTGAGAAAAATCATCATCGGCTTTATGTTGAACTATTGGATAAAACGGATCATTTTTAATCGGAATTCCCAAATGATTTAAATGGACGCGGAGTTGATGCTGTTTTCCGGTGGTTGGCGTTAAACAATATTTAGCCCATGAGTGATTATGTTCAATCAGCTCAATTTTAGTTTCGGTATTGGTTTTTGTATGTGCAATCACCTGCATTGTATAAAAGGGTGTACCTTTATCTAAATACAGTTTTAAACTCTGAGGAAATTTTAATTCAGCTTTATATGGAGCGATTGCATGGTAAATCTTATTGACTTGACGATCTGCAAATAACTGTTGGTAAATTCCACGTGACTGCGGTCGTTTGCAAAATAAAACGACACCGGCAGTTTCACGATCTAATCGGTGGATCGGGGTTAAAAACTCATTGCCAGTTTGCTTTTTTAGTCGGACTAATAATGTTTCTTGTACATATTGCCCTGTTGGGCTAATCGTTAAAAAATGGGGTTTATCTACAACAAGCAAGTCATCATTTTCAAATAAAATCTGATGCTCAAAGGGAACATGTACTTCGTTAGCAAGGAATCGGTAATAAAAAATATGCGTGTTTGCTATATAAGGGCTGTTTAATGTTAATTTTTCGCCATTTGCCGCGTAAATAAGCCCATCTTGAAAACGCTGCTGCCACTCTGTTGCTTTTATATGTGGAAAATTTTCGCAAAGAAATTGATAGATGGTTTGTGCTGTCGTTTGTGGAGGAAGATAGACTTGGCTTGCGCTTACGCCATCAATCATAGGTGGGAAAAATTCAATCGGGCTAGACATAAAAGTGTGTCAATATTTAATAAATGTGATGTAAAAAAAGCCAACTTTAAGCACTTAAGTAGGCTTTAAAGCAGGGCAATGGTATCATATCGATTATTTTGAATCATGTTATGTGTGTTATGTCGTATTCATTGAAAATGGTCTTAAATCATGAAGAAGATACTCAGCGTTTAGCTCAGGCATTAGCGCAGCATGTTCAAGCTGGCGTGATTTATCTGATTGGAGATTTGGGCGCCGGTAAAACGACATTGACCCGTTATTTTTTGCAAGCTCTAGGGCATAAAGGCTCGGTTAAAAGTCCGACGTATACGTTGGTTGAACCATATAAAATCAATAATAAAGAAATTTTTCATTTTGACTTATATCGTCTCAATGACCCGTACGAACTTGAATTAATGGGAATCCGTGATTATCTAGATATTCAGGATGCACTATTTTTATTTGAGTGGCCATCGAAAGGTGGAGACGAAATCCCTGAAGCAGATATCGTCATTGATATTCAAAAATCAGATGATGAACTCAATCGTTTCGTCACCTTAACTTTACCAACAGAGCATTTATACCAGACTTTGCAGGAACAGCTTCATGACTGATGAAAAGCTAACACAACGTCGTATTCATACATTAGACGCCGCGTTAGCCAACCAGATTGCTGCCGGTGAGGTGATTGAACGTCCTTCATCGGTCGTAAAAGAATTATTAGAAAACTCAATTGATGCAGGTGCAACCGAATTAATTGTGCGGATTGCACAAGGCGGCTCAACATTAATCGAGATTATTGACAATGGACATGGGATTCATCCTGATGATTTACCATTGGCAGTGATGCGCCATGCAACCAGTAAAATTAAAACAGCAGAAGATTTACACGCGATTGTTAGCTTAGGTTTCCGTGGTGAAGCACTTGCTTCTATTGCAGCAGTTTCACGATTGACTTTAACCAGTAGCCAAGATGAAAGCGGAATTGGTCATCAGGTTGAGGTGAATGGTACCGCCTTTGATCATCAACAAGTCCAAGCTGTTGCTGCACAAAAGGGCACTCATATTCGAGTTCAGGACTTGTTTTTTAATGTACCTGCTCGCCGTAAATTTTTAAAAAAGCCAACCACTGAATTTGGGCATATTGAAGAAATTGTACGCCGTTTGGCTTTAACGCATTTTGATATACGTTTTGTACTTGAGCATAACGATAATATTCGAATTAATTTACCAATAGCAGATAGTGGTGAATTAAGATTTCAGCGTGTACAGCAATTATTGGGTCAACAGTTTGTTCAAAATGCTTACTGGATCGATGCCGAAAGTATTAACATGCGTTTGTCAGGTTGGCTAGGGCATCCTTCAGATGCACGTGCCCAAGCAGACTTACAATATGTGTATGTAAATGGCCGAATTGTGAAAGATAAAACCATTTCACATGCTTTAAGAATGGCATATGACGGTATTTTACATGGCCATCAGCATTCATCTTATTTACTTTTCTTAGAAGTTGATCCTGAAAATATTGATGTTAACGTTCACCCGACAAAACATGAGATTCGTTTTCTAAATCAACGTGAAGTACATGAGTTTGTAAGACATTATGCTAAAGAAACATTAGCACAATTTCAGACAGCTAGTGCTGATTTAGCACAAGCCATGAAAGTGGATGATATTCAAAATCTTTCGGTACAACCTCAGCCTAAATACCAAGAACAATTTACATTGCACCGTACAGCGCAAGCCGCTGATACAGCAGTAGACAAACCAAATGGTTATCAGCCTTCTACTGAGCTTTTAACTGATTTTAATAATAGTCGTCCCCAAGCTGTTCATTATGCGGAACAAACTCCAAAATATAATGGTTCTGCGCAGTTAAATAATGCATTAAAGACTTACTTGGCTCCATTACGTGATCAACCTGCTAATTTTTCAGTTGATGAAAATATTGAGCCTGTCGCTAAGGTAGATGAATTTCCATTAGGTATCGCAATTGCCCAGCTTCATGGAATTTATATTTTGGCGCAAAATACTGAAGGCCTGATTATTGTTGATATGCATGCAGCACATGAGCGTATTTTGCTGCAACAAATGAAAAATGCTTGGGATAAACCTGAGTTCTGGACATCTCAACAGTTGCTTATCCCTAAAGTGATCTCAATTAGTCGTATGCAAGCTGTTCGTGTTGAGGATTTAAAACCTCAGCTTGAACGCTTAGGGTTAGAGATTGATTTATATGGCGATGAGCAAGTCATTGTGCGTGGTGTGCCGGCTATTTTGCAAAAAGCGGATTTTGAAAATCTTATTCCCGAACTTCTCAATGACTTAGATCCAAATGATGAAGCACAAGGTTTATTGCAAAAGCGTGATGAACTGTTAGCAGGTATGGCGTGTCATGGTGCAGTACGTGCTCATCGACAACTTAGTCTCTCAGAAATGAATGCTTTACTTCGCCAAATGGAACAAACCGAATTTGCGAGCCAATGTAACCATGGTCGCCCAACTTGGCGTGCATTTCCATTATCTCAACTAGATAAATTATTTGCTCGAGGAGAGTAGTTTTACATGTCAAATCAATTGCCCGTCATCAATTTAATGGGACCGACTGCAAGCGGAAAAACCGCTTTGGCATGTGAACTCTATGAACGTGGAAATTTTGAATTAATTTCAGTTGATTCTGCACTTGTATATAAAGATATGGATATTGGTACGGCTAAGCCAACGCGTGAAGAGCAGGAGCTATATCCGCATCATTTAATTGATATTATTACTCCACTTGAGGTCTATTCGGCTGCTCAGTTTGTTGAAGATGCTTGCGCTTTAATTGATGAGATGCATTCACGTGGCAAAACTCCTATTTTGGTAGGAGGAACCATGCTGTATTTCAAAGCTCTCTTAGAAGGATTATCAAGTAACTTGCCAAGTGCAGATGCAAATGTTCGCGCAGCAATTGAAGAAAAAGCAGCAAATGAAGGGTGGCAAGCTGTTTATGATGAGCTGGTGGCAGTAGATCCGGCGGCTGGAGTGAAGTTTAAGGTTTCTGATAAACAAAGAATTATTCGGGCGTTGGAAGTTTACCGTATTACAGGTCAACCAATTACCAAATTGCAGGCAGAACAACCAAAAAATGTACCATATCGATACACATTTCATAACTACGCTTTACTTCCAGATCGGTTAGAATTACATCAACGCATTGAGCAAAGATTAAGCAAAATGTGGAATATCGGTTTTTTGAGTGAAGTCGAGTCTCTAATTGAAAAATACGATTTAGATGAAAATTTACCCTCTATGCGTTCTGTTGGTTATCGACAAGCTCTAGAATTTCTATTAAAAAGTGATATGAGTCTCAAAAAAAAGCAGGAAATGGAGGATAAAGCCTTATTTGCAACACGACAACTTGCCAAACGTCAATATACGTGGTTACGTTCTTTGCAAGAAATACACGATTTTAAAACTTACTTGACGATAAAGCAGGCGAAAGAAGACTTGCGAAACTCTTATGGATAAAGCAAAATTTGCACACTGTCTTTTTATAATTTTTAGTTGAAAAATAAAGATAGTTTTTTTGCGCTGATTTAAAAATTTTTTTTGGAGTTAAAAATGTCTAAAGGTCAAACTTTACAAGATCCGTTCTTAAATTCTCTCCGTAAAGAACGCATCCCAGTTTCTATTTTCCTTGTTAACGGTATTAAATTACAAGGTCATATTGAATCTTTTGACCAATATGTTGTTTTATTAAAAAATACTGTAAGTCAAATGGTTTACAAACACGCAATTTCTACAGTTGTTCCAGCTCGTAACCCACGTCCAGCAGGTGCACAAGGTGCAGGTTTCCCAGCTCAGGGTGGTAGTCAAGGTGGCTTCGGTGGTCAAGG
>NZ_POYH01000058.1:0-54922 GCF_002899995.1 Acinetobacter sp. AKBS16
TCGAGCGGCTTTAGCAAGTGGCGTAGATATCGGTGCGGATTTGCCTCGTACTGGCATTTTGCGTAGTGGTTCATATATTGCAACGCAAGAAGGGGATGTATTACGTATCGATGCCAAACCTGAACGACTAATGAAAGTCACTGCTCAGACTGAATTTGATTTGCTTAAAGCGGCTTATCATTTAGGTAACCGACATGTGCCATTAATGCTGACACCAACAGCTTTATATTTTGAGCCTGATCATGTGCTTGCAGAAATGGTAGAAGGTTTGGGACTTACTGTGACAGAAACCGATCATCCATTTGAACCTGAAAGCGGTGCCTATGCACAGCATAGCCATGACCATCGTTTAAGTCCAATCAAAGCTTTACACCATGTCCACTCGTAATGCTGCGCAATTACTGCAACTGCTGACATTGTCTTCTACGGCATTACCAGTTGGAGCATATTGCTATTCGCAAGGTGTGGAAACCGCCATTGATATTGGCTTAATACACGATGAATCCTCGGCAATTGCTTACTTTGAAGAAGTGCTTGAAATGCTGCTAGTACGCTTTGAGTTACCTGTACTTAAACGTCTTATACAACATTATGATGACCCAGATCAGTTTCTAATTTGGGCACATTTGTATAAGGCAAGCCGAGAAAGTAAAGAGCTTTTGGCCGAATCTCAGCAACTCGCATTTTCTTTAAATGCATGGATTAAAGATGTTTTAAAGAAAACAGTTGAGGTTAAAAAGCAGTTTGGTTTTGTGCCTGTCTATGCGCAGCTTTGCGGTCGTTTAGAACTTAAAGATGTGGATGTACTTACGGCGTATACCTTTACCGTTTTAGAAAATCAGGTTTTAGCCGCGGTAAAAACTGTCCCATTGGGCCAAATGGCAGGACAAAGAATTTTATGGCATTTGCATGGGCGAGTACCACAAGCTGTAGAGAAGGCTTTAAAACTTAAAGATGAGCAATTGAGTAGTGCTTTGCCGCGCTATGCCATGCTGAGCATGAAACACGAAACTCAATATTCACGATTATTCAGATCTTAAGTTTAGGAAAAAGGATAAAAATCATGACAGAACGTAGTCCATTACGAGTCGGAATTGGCGGACCAGTCGGTTCAGGTAAAACAGCACTTACGCTTAACTTATGCCGTGCCTTGCGTGATAAATATAATATGGCAGTGGTGACAAATGATATTTATACCAAAGAAGACTCAAACTTTTTAACCCGTAATGAAGCGATGTCACCAGATCGTATTGTAGGTGTGGAAACAGGTGGTTGCCCGCATACAGCAATTCGTGAAGATGCCTCAATTAATTTAGCTGCGATTGATGATTTGTGTGAAAAATTTGATGGCTTAGAACTCATTATTATTGAAAGCGGTGGTGATAATTTAGCTGCGACATTTAGCCCTGAGCTTTCTGATTTAACCTTGTATGTTATTGACGTGGCAGGTGGTGAAAAAATTCCACGTAAAGGTGGGCCAGGTATTACCAAGTCAGATTTACTGATTATTAATAAAACTGACCTCGCACCTATGGTGGGAGCAAACCTTGATGTCATGGATCAAGATGCAAAACGCATGCGTGGTGAAAAGCCATTTTTATTTTCAAACATGAAAACACAAGATGGGCTTGAAGAAATTATTCAATTTATTGAGAAGCAAGGGCTGTTTAAGGCTTAAGGAGTAACTATGAACTTCATTAAAAAATGGAGCGTTGGGCTCCTTAGCATGTTACCTGCGTTAGCTATGGCTCATCCGGGGCATGACTATGTACATTCAGGTTTTATGGCAGGCTTTATTCATCCGTTTACGGGGCTGGATCATTTAATAATGGCTTTAGGCTTTGGTGTCTTGCTATGGTCGGTAGCCAAACAGTGGAAAATTGCTGGCGTCAGCACTTTAAGTATCACTTTAGTGATTGGCTTTTTGGTAGGTGCTCAAGGTTTGGTACCCGCCAATGTTGCTGAATACGGTATTGTTGCTTCTTTAATTATTACAGCGATTGCGCTATGGACAAAATCAAATCGGATTTTACCTATCGCTGCCGCTTTACTCGCAAGCTTTCATGGTATGGCTCATGGTGTTGAGTTAGCACATGCAGGGCATATCGTGGAGTTAGTAACTGGTATGGTTGCTGGTATGGCACTTATCTATTGTGGTGGGCTTGCACTCGGTGCAGTATTTACACGTTATGTGCCATATGGCAAAAAAATTGTAGGTGCCTGTGCAGCACTTGTTGCAGTGATTGGTTTGAGTTAATTAAAACTTTGTAGCGAAAAAGGTAGCTTAAGGCTACCTTTTTATTCGCTTACTTTTTGGTAAAGCCCTGCATGGACTGTACCAGCTTTAGTTGTTTTAACTTGCTGCCATGTTGCAGGAAGGTGAAGCTGAGATAACGCACGATCAGCTTCAACGTAAATGTATCCATTATTTTTAATATGGGTGTCTGCCAAGTGAGCAAGTTCTTGCCATAAATTAAGACTATAAGGAGGGTCTAAAAAAACGACATCAAACTGTTCTTTTAGGCGTGGTAAGGCTTGTTGAGCAGTTGCATTAATTAAATGGCAATTCTGCGCTTTGAGCAATTGAATATTATCTTTTAAAAATCGTGCCTGAGTCTTATCTGGCTCAATCATATAAACAGATGCAGCACCGCGCGATAATGCTTCGAAGCCTAATGCCCCAGAACCTGTACAGATATCGAGAACATGAGCGTTTTGAATGTCCCACATGAGCCAGTTAAATAAAGTTTCGCGGACACGATCGGGAGTTGGTCTTAATCCTTCAATACTGGCGAATGGTAAAACTCGTCTTTTCCATTCGCCCCCAATAATGCGTAATTGATTTTTCATTATTCATCGACCTCGTTTGTAGCAGGACGAGTTGGTGTTGCCTGTGGAGTAGAGGCTGCTGCGGAAGTCGGAGCAGAGGTCGCTGGAGTAGAGCTGGCACTTTCATTACCACTTGGAAGTTCACCCGGTTTAATCCCAGCAGTCATCAGGCCACCATTGACTTGATGGTTGGCTGGTCGAATCGGATTTTTCTTACGGGTTAATAACCAGTAATCAAACACGGGTTTAGCAAGTTGGGCGGCTGAACCGCCATGACGACCATTTTCCCAAATAACTGCAATAGCGATTTCTGGTTTATCAGCCGGAGCAAAGCCAACAAAAAGACCGTGGTCAAGTTGGCGTTCACTAAGCGCAGCTTCGTTATAACGTTTGCCTTGAGCAATACTTTTAACCTGTGCTGTACCTGTTTTTCCGGCAATTTGATATAGCGGTGTACGGATGCCACGCCCAGTACCTGATTGAATTACGTCAATCATGGCTTCTCGCATTTTTACCCAATCTTCATCTGTACCATTGAAATTAATTTTTCCATCAGGTGCATTACGTACGGTAAAAGGTTTTGCACCATGGGTTGCACGTAAAACATGTGGAACTACATGCGAGCCATGGTTCGCCGTAATGGCCGTTGCCATGGCAAGTTGTAAAGGGGTTGCGGTAAATGCACCCTGACCAATACTGACTGAAATCGTTTCACCTTTCATCCATTTGGATTTGCGTGTACGCATTTTCCATTCAGGATTTGGATATAAGCCTTCACTTTCACTTGGTAAATCGACACCTGTTTTTTGGCCAAAGCCAAATTGGCGCATCCATTGGTTCATCTGATCGATGCCCATTTGATTAGCCAAAATATAAAAATAGGTATCACAAGACATGATAATGGCTTTGTGCATGTTCACAATGCCATGACCGGTTTTTTTCCAGTCACGGAATTTGTGTGAGTCACCCGGTAAATGGAAATAGCCAGGGTCGGAAATAGCGGTAGCCCAATCGACAATTCCATAATGTAAACCGCCCATCGCTTCCATTGGCTTAATGGTTGAACCAGGAGGGTATACACCTTGTACTGCACGGTTATAAAGAGGCTGATCTATATTGTCACGTAGAGAACTATAATCTTTATGATTAATACCCGTCACAAATAAATTAGGGTTAAAGCTTGGACTTGAAACCAACGCAAGAATTTCACCGGTGCGTGGGTCTATCGCAACAATTGCACCACGTCGACCAGCGAGTTGTTGCGACGCGACAACTTGCAAACCATAATCTAATGATAAGTAGAGATCGTTACCACGGGTTGGGTCTTTACGACCTAGGTGACGCAAAATATTACTATGAGCATCTGCTTCTACAGACTCATAACCAGGTGTTCCATGAAGTAAATCTTCATAGCTTTTTTCTACACCAATTTTACCAATCAGGTTTGTTCCAGCATATAAATCTTTATCAATACTTTTTAACTCTTTATCGTTAATACGGCCAACATATCCAATCACGTGAGCAAATAAATCACCATGTGGATAATAGCGCGTCATTTGGGTTTCAATTCTAACCCCGGGGAACTTGTATTTAACTTCACTAAACTTGGCAATATTTGTCTCGGTCAAATTCAGTTTAATGGCCACACGTTCAGTTTTACGTGCTGTTTTAATGCGGCTTTTAAAACGATCTACATCTTCTTGAGTGAGTTCTAAAATAGGCTGTAATTGTTCAATAACGGTATCAACGTTCTCAACATCTGCTTTACTTAATGTTGCGGTAAAAACAGGGTAGTTATCTGCCAGTAAAACCCCATTGCGGTCATAAATATAACCACGAGCAGGTGGAAGGGGTTGTAGGCGAATACGGTTTTTATCCGATGCCGTCGAGAACTCATCATAATGAAAAATTTGTAGATAAGCGTATCGGCTGGCTAGTACCAATAAACAGATAATCACAAGCCCTACGGCAAAAAATATACGACCTCGATAAATGCGCTTTTCTTGCTGGATATCTTTTAAAGGAAAGTGCTGTTTCATACGGATCGACTTAATGACATAGGGTGAGAAAAATAGCTGCTTATTCTAACGCAAGCGCACTTAAAATATCGCATATTTTTCAAAGTTTCAGTGAAGAGGCAAATTGGCTTTTTTGACTTTGTAGACAACAAAATTGTAGAGTCTTGTATATAAGAAGCAAAATAATTCTGTTAAAGTCTCTCATTCAATAGAATAGGGTTGTTCTCACCATACGATTAGGGAAAATGGAGAAAATAATGAGAAAAATTTATCCCTTACTTGCAGTTTTGACAGTAAGCAGTTGGGCACATGCGCAAGATTACTCATTTCTTCCAGAAGCAAAATTAGCAGATCATAAAGCATCTACCTGGAATGTAGGCGCCGGTTTTACACAAAAATTGTTACATCTCAATGGTGAGTGGGTAAATCCTTATGGAATTGCTTACGCAAAAGTTGGTGCATTTTTAAATGGCGATAAAACTGCTGGAGGACAAGTCGGGTTCCGCTATCCGTACTACCTTACTGGAACAGATAAAAATGGTTACTATATTGGCTTTTATGCTGGACATCTTGATAGCAAATCGGTAGATGGAGATTATAAATCTCGTTTAGGTGCTGGTGTTGATTTGGCATATGTATTGTTGAATTCAGAAAGAATTAGTACGTTTAGTGTGGGTATCGGCGCAGCGGAAAAATTAACGGACCAGAATGGTGATGTTGCTGCAGATACTAAACCACAAATTCAATTTTCCTATTCTCTAAGTTTTGGTTTATAAAACAAAGCAGTTTATCGTTAACTCGCCATAAGCAGAGCACAAATAAATACGAGAGTCTTACATGTTAGAGTACGTCAGCGGATTGTGGCAGACCTTTTTACACAGACCTGATTTTTGGGCCGTTTTGAGTATCATTCCAGTCACTGCCTTTGTCACATGGGCACATGTGTGGATGGCTTTAAAAATGGTGTTTTACCCAATCAAGTTTTGGGGATTTCATTTAGGTCCTTTACCAGTCGGCTGGCAAGGTATTGTGCCACGTAAAGCTGGACGTATCTCTGGAATTATTACCGATAATACTTTATCCAAGTTAGGTTCTTTGCGTGAGTTTTTAGAGGCAATGGACCCTGAAGACATGGCGCGTATTATTGGTGAGCAAGTCGGATTTGAACTTGAGCATTTGATTGATGAAGTCATGATCGATCGTAATGCAGTGCTTTGGGAAAATTTACCTTATTCGATTAAACGCCGTATTTATGCTCAAGCGCATAAGCAATTACCAGGTGTACTCAGAGAATTAGTGACTGAGCTGACTATGAACGTTGAGTCACTGGTTGATATGCGTGAAATGGTGGTGAGCCAAATGGAAGGTGATCGCCGTTTAATGGTACGTATGTTTTTAAAAGTTGGACAAAAAGAAATCAACTTTATTTGGCATATTAGTGCACTAATCGGGATGTTCTTTGGTGTTTTCCAAATGGTGGTCTGGTTTGTGGTGCCTTGGCATTGGACAGTACCGTTTTGGGCGTCTATTTGGGGCTTTTTAACTAACTGGATTGCAATCTGGATGGTATTTAACCCGATTGAACCGCATTACATTCGTTATCCGCAAATATTTAGATTAACAAAAGATCGTAAGTTCCCTTGGATTGTACCTGTTTTACGAATTGGTACTTATAATGTTCAAGGGGCTTTCATGAAGCGTCAAGAAGAAGTTTCAGAAGTCTTCTCAAGCGTAGTGACAGAAGATCTGATTACGTTAAAATCAATTATGACAGAAATGATGTATGGTTCACGCAAGGACAAAACGCGTCGTATTGTTAAACGTCATATTAACGAAATCATGGAAACTCCACTTGTTCGAACATCTTTACAGCTTTCTTTAGGCCCAAGAGAGTATGCAAGGTTAAAGACGGACTTGATTGATCGTTCAATTGAAATTACGATGGGACCGGTATGTGACCCTGCACTAAATGCAAGCCGGGCACAGAAGATTTTTCAAATGTTTAAAGAGCGTATTCGTGAACTAACACCAAAAGAGTTTCAGAATTTGTTACGTCCAGCATTTCAAGAGGACGAGTGGATTCTTATTGTACTAGGTGGGGTAACCGGATTTATTGCTGGTACAATACATTTGTTTGTGGCTTTCTTATAATTCGAAGTCGGGCAGGATCTATTGAAGATCAATGAAACTAAATCTGCCAGACCTCACATTCATTGTTTTAAATGAGGATGTTTTTTATGCGCATTATCTTACTCGGACCACCTGGGGCAGGCAAAGGTACTCAGGCTCAGTTGATCTGTAAGCGCTACAATATCCCACAAATTTCAACCGGTGATATGCTCCGTGCTGCAATTCGTGAAGGTACTGAATTAGGTTTAAAAGCTAAAAGTGTGATGGAATCTGGCGGTTTAGTTTCAGATGAACTCATTATCGGTTTAGTAAAAGAACGTATTGCTCAACCTGACTGCGTGAATGGTTGTATTTTCGACGGCTTTCCACGCACTATTCCTCAAGCAGAAGCTTTGGAAAAAGAAGGGATCAGCATTGATCATGTAATCGAAATTGATGTACCTGATGAAGAAATCGTAAAACGTCTTTCTGGTCGTCGTCAGCATCCAGCTTCTGGTCGTGTTTATCACGTTGTATACAATCCACCTAAAGTGGAAGGTAAAGATGATGAAACTGGTGAAGATCTTGTTCAACGTCCAGATGACCAAGAAGAAACAATCCGTAAGCGTTTAGCGTCTTATCACACTGAAACAGAACAATTGGTTGGTTTCTACCAAGGTCGTGCTGCTTCTGGTGAAAACGCGCCAACTTATGACAAGCTTGATGGCTTGCGTACAATTGAAGATGTACAAAAAGATTTGTTCAACATCTTAGACAAATAATTTAATATTATTTGTAATACCGAGCCCTCTTTGTGAGGGCTCTTTTCTTTCATTAAGTGCAGGAGAATGATTTGAAAATCATTTTGATTTTGGTGGTATTGCTGAGTCTGGCACTATTGTTATTTTTACTGTATCAAAGCTACAAAATGCTGAGAAAAGTACAAAAACAAGCGAAAGAAGAAAGAAAACAGCAAAAGCGTTTAAAGTAACCAAATTGGGTATAAGCTATACCCAACTTTTATTCTGCCTCAATATTTTTAACCGCAATTTGTTTTTGTGCACCAAACTCAAAGCGGTCCGGCCAGTTACATACATCAGCAACCACGCACTCTGAACATTTTGGTTTACGGGCAACACAGCAGTAACGACCATGTAATATCAGCCAGTGATGTGCATCTAAAATAAATTCTTTAGGAATGACTTTTACTAAGCGGTGTTCAACTTCAAGAACATTTTTACCTATTGCTAAGCCCGTTCGGTTTCCAACACGGAAAATATGGGTATCGACAGCCATAGTCGGTTGACCGAATGCAGTATTTAAAACCACATTAGCTGTTTTACGGCCTACGCCTGGCAAAGCTTCCAAATCTTTTCGGTTACTTGGAACTTCACCGTTAAACTGCTCCATTAAAATCTTACAGGTCTTGATAACATTTTCGGCTTTTGCGTTATAAAGACCAATCGTTTTAATGTACTCTTTTAACCCGTCTACACCTAGGTTATAGATTTTTTCAGCGGTGTTCGCAACAGGATAGAGCTTATCAGTTGCTTTGTTGACACTAACGTCGGTTGCTTGCGCCGATAACATAACGGCAATGAGCAATTCAAATGGTGATGAATATTTTAATTCGGTCTGTGGAGAAGGTCTTTGTTCACGAAGGCGTTCAAAGAAAATTTGAATCTGCTTTTTCGTCATATTTTTGACGGCCATTCAGACCTCCTGTAATTGAATGAGTTGCTGTTGTAGTTCATCAAGTTGAAGACGCTTTTTGGCATCTTCTCGAACACTGAGCTGCTTTTCCAACTTTTTAATTTGTGTACGAATTTTCGCTAATTCAATTGTGGTTTTTGCATCACTTACAATCGCTTCTTTTGGCTTCTCGATGAGCTGAATTGAAGGTAAATCATCAAGTGCTTGAGAGAACTGTGCAAACAGCTGGGTATCGATTTCAGCACGTACAACAGGGCCTTTGCGGTGAATACGGCGTTTTTCTTCACGTTGAATATGCGCGTAATAACGTTGTCGTAAATCATTTTGCTCCGCAATGCGTTGCTGTTCGCTTGGCAATGCTTGAGTGTCTTCGACTAGATCAATACAGTCAACTGGGCAGGGTGGAATACATAACTCACAACCTGTGCATAGATCAGTCAAAATTGTATGCATGAGCTTACCACTACCAATAATGGCATCTACTGGGCAGGCATTAATACATTTTGTACATCCGATGCATTCATCTTCGCGAATAATTGCCTTCATGCGTTGTGGGCGTCCATCCGCCTGTACAGGCCAGACACTCGTTTCAGCAGGTAATAATGGGCGATTTAATAATTGTGCCAGTGCATCGGCCACTGGCTGTCCACCAGGAACACATTTATTTGCTTCTTCACCTTCAGCAATGGACTTTGCGTAAGGTAGACAGCCGTCACGGTGCCCACACAGACCACATTGTGTTTGTGGTAGTAACGCATCAATCTCGCGTATGAGAGAAATAGATGGATTCATAGAGGAAAATAGCTTGCTTAAAACGATGCGATAATGAAGAAAAACCTAAGTAAGGTCAATGGATTTTAACGAATTTATTGGCTTTTTGATTGACCTAAAATGTCGCCAATATTGCACAATAATAGATCAATAAAAGTGAAAAGATAAATGACTATTATTGATTGTTAGACAGTTTTTCTAAAAATAAGTTTATGATAATTAAGATAAATAAAATAATTTAAAATAACTATTGTTAAAATTGATGGAAAGGGATTTAATATTTTGCTGCTAAATGATGCATTTTAAAATGTATTGCACCAATTTGATTCATTACTATGCTGAGGACCGTGCATTGAAATATAACAACCTGAATGAATTCCTGAATTACGTGCAAGCGCGTGATCCGCATCAACCTGAGTTTTTACAAGCTGTCGAAGAGGTCATGACAAGCTTATGGCCATTTATTGAAAAAAATCCAGAATATGCCGAGCAGGGATTGCTAGAACGTTTGGTGGAACCAGAACGTGTGATCCAATTTCGCGTTTCATGGATGGATGATCAAGGGCAGACTCAAGTTAACCGTGCTTTCCGTGTTCAATACAATTCAGCAATTGGTCCATTCAAGGGGGGGATGCGTTTCCATCCGTCGGTCAACCTATCTATTTTAAAATTTTTAGGGTTTGAGCAAACTTTTAAAAACTCACTTACAACTTTGCCAATGGGTGGAGGAAAAGGTGGTTCATTTTAACCCTAAAGGTAAATCTGATGCTGAAATTATGCGATTCTGTCAGGCACTTATGATTGAGCTTTACCGTCATTTAGGTCCAAATACCGATATCCCTGCTGGAGATATTGGTGTGGGTGCACGTGAAGTAGGTTATATGGCTGGCATGATGAAAAAGCTCAGTAATGACACGGCATGTGTGTTTACAGGTAAAGGAATTTCATTTGGCGGTAGCTTAATGCGTCCAGAAGCAACAGGCTACGGTACGGTTTATTTTGCAGAAGAAATGCTAAAAACACGTGGGCAGTCTTTTGCTGGTAAAACCGTTTCGATATCTGGTTCTGGAAACGTTGCGCAGTATGCTGCTGAAAAAGCAATGTTCTTAGGTGCAAAAGTGGTTACGCTATCGGACTCAAATGGTACCGTTTATTTAAAAAATGGTTTTACAGATGAGTTGCTTGCTGAAGTTATGGAACTCAAAAATATCCAGCGTGGCCGTATTTCAGAATTTGCTTCTAAGCATGGCTTTGAATATTTTGAAGGGAAGACGCCTTGGCATATTCCTGTAGATATTGCCTTACCATGTGCAACACAAAATGAATTAACTGGCGAAGATGCCAAAATGCTCATCGCTAATGGGGTAATTTGTGTGGCTGAAGGCGCTAATATGCCATCTACACTTGAAGCTGTTGAGCATTTTATTGAAGCTAAGATTTTATATGCGCCTGGTAAAGCTTCTAATGCGGGTGGGGTGGCAACTTCTGGTTTAGAAATGTCTCAGAATTCGATTCGTTTAGGCTGGACACATGCTGAAGTCGATGAACGCTTACATGCAATTATGAAAGATATTCATGCCAACTGTGTTAGATACGGTACTAAAGAAGATGGTACTGTGAATTATGTAGATGGCGCCAATATTGCTGGCTTTGTAAAAGTTGCTGATGCGATGCTTGCACAAGGTATCTATTAAAATATAGAAATAAAAAAATCCGATGCAAAAGCATCGGATTTTTTAGTCTAAAACTTATTTTTTAGGCTTTTTAACGAGTTCTTGTTCTACAACCATATCTAATACATCTGCTTGGCTAGATTGATCTGCTGCCGGGTTTTTCACTTCAAAACGTTTTACACGTAAGATTACGCGTTGGTTTGGATTGTGTTCAAAACCTTCGATTTGACCGTAATATAATGACCAATTTTTGTCAGCATAAGTTTTTACGCCTTTGTCATCATATTTAACTTCACGAACTTGCAAGCAAGTTTGTGGTGCAACACCCGTACAAGATTTAGTTTCTGGCGCTACTTCAAGGAAAACAGTTTTACCTTCAGATTGATATTTTGCTTCAGGTGTCATTTTACCTGTAAACGTATATTTCTGGCCTTGAGCGTCAGTTACTGTCAATGTTGGTTGATCAACATTTGTTGTATTAAGTTCAAATGGAATCGCACGTTTTTGGAACAGGCTGCTAGAGAATTGTTCCTGTTTCATTAAAGCAGGTTCACAAGCCATCATAGTTGACATGACATCAGTCGTTACAATCGTATTGTTTTCAACTTTCCAAGTGGTGCCTTGGCGGTTACAACCCGTATCAATTGATAAACGGTCATTTGTAAAGTTAAGAACGATCGGCTTTTTAGTATTTTCAGGTTGGTATGACCATGAATAATCAGTTAAAGCTTGAGTATTAGTTGCTTTTTCGCCTTGGAAAATATGCTTTTGACCTGCTTTATCTGTCACGCTTAAGATTACCTGACCATTGTTATTACTAATTTCGATTGGCAATTTCGCTTCACTAAAGATGCTATTAGACAATTGTTCTTGTTTCATTAAATCGTCTTGGCAAGCCATCATTGTTGATGCAAGTGGAGAAGTTACAAGTTGGTTGCCTTCAACTTTCCAAGTCCCGCCTTGGCCATTACAGCCAGTATTAATTGCTAATTTACCGTCTGCATTAAAGTTAAGAATAAGTGGCTTAGATGCTTTTACATTTTGATAAGTCCAAGCATATTCACTTAAAGTAGTAGCCAAATTTTGTTGTTGCTCAGATACAATTGGAGCTTGAGTGTTTGAAACTGTTTGACACGCCATCAAAGAAAAAGGTAATAACGCAAGAATTAAATATTTAATTTTCATTTAAAAAAACTTCAAGTAAAAAAACAACAGCACTAAGCTTAAAACATTCTTAAAAAAAGAAAATGTAAACATTTGATTGTTTCGGTTTTTAAAATGTATAAGTTTGTAAATTATTCTAATTTTCAACAAAAATAGTGGTATACCCCGCCAAACGGGGTATTTTCCAAAAATTAATCAAAGCGGTATATATCCATACCTAGTGAGCCCATTGTGAAGCTACTATGAACAATCGTAAAACGATGTCCCGTACCCATAGCGAAAAACAAAGGTGCAAAATGCTCAAGTGAAGGATGATTACGTTGCACAAACGGCAGGGTTTGCCACTCCAGTACACCATCATAGTCTTGATGACTCAACTTACTGACCACTGTATTTCTAAAAGTTGAAGCCCATTCAGGTACTTTTGAATTGTCACCTTGCCAAGACAGTTCAGCAAGATTATGAGTAATACTTCCAGAGCCAATCAATAAGATTTGTTTTTCACGTAAAGGTGCCAGCGTTTGGCCAATCCGATAAATTTCCTGTGCAGTTAAGCCCATTGGTAAAGAAATTTCAACGACAGGAATGTCTGCTTCTGGATACATATGTAAAAGAGGCATCCATACGCCGTGGTCACGAGGGCGAGTGCTATTGGCATGTGCGACAAAATGAGCATCTGCTAACAACTTCAAAATTTCTTCTGCAAGTTCGGGTTGACCGGGGGCACTATAGCGAATTTCATACAACTCTGGCGGGAAACCACGGAAGTCATGCCAAGTTTCCGGACGAGTCGAACTACTTACTTCGAGTGCTTTACTTTCCCAGTGAGCAGACATCACTATGATTGCCTTTGGAGTAGGCAGATTTACACTAAGACGATGTAAGGCAGGACCCACTTGTTCTGGATCAAGTGCAAGCATGGGCGAACCATGTGAAATAAACAGTCCGGGAAGGGTTTGTAGTTCCATTTCATTACACCTGAGTTGAAAAGCAAAATAATAGTCATTATGCCAAAATCAGGACATGTTAAAAGTATCCTGATTTCAACGGATTGTTCTTAAAATGAAACGTTTGTTCTTTTTATGCACGGTGGTAAGGATGGTTATGATTAATACTCATCGCTCGGTAAAGTTGCTCGATTAATAAAATACGTACTAAAGGGTGCGGCATGGTAAGTTTTGAAAGTGACCAGTGCCAAGCAGCGGCTTTACGTACCTGATCTGACAAGCCATCTGGGCCACCAATAGCGAGTGCCACATCATTACCTTCAAGCATCCATTGTTTCATGGTGTCTGCTAGTTTTTCTGTGCTGAGCTCGCGTCCGCCAACTTCTAAAGCAATAAGGGTCTCATTAGGTTTTAAGGCATTTAAAATACTTTCACCCTCGATTTGACAGTATTTTAAAATATCTGCTTCTGAATCATTTTTACCGCGTTTTGCCATTGGGAGTTCAATAACCTGAGTTTGAACAAAAGGCTGGATGCGTTTGAAATAATCTTCAAAACCAGTAAGTACCCAAGCAGGCATTTTTTGACCAATGGTCAGAATACGAATTTTCATGGTGTCTATTCAGTCAAAACAGCTGGCACATTATACCTGAGGAGAGGTTAACTGCGGGGGAGTAAGTGGGCATAAAAAACGCAGTCCAAAAAACGGTGTTGGACTGCGATCAAATGATCATCTGTCTGGAGTTCAGATGATCATAGAGAATAAAAACAAGGCTATCTGTGACATAAGATAGACAAGAGCAAATAATAGAATTAATTACTCTTACTTCTTATTATGAGGATGGTTGGATATTTTTCAATCAAATTGTGTAACAAAAAAAAGAGAGCCGAAGCCCTCTTTTTTTATATGTGAATTAGTGACGCGCTGCTTTTGAGCCTTCCACCGGTTTTACAATCGGTGTTTTAGGTAAAGGCTTTGGCATCGAAGTTAATGCTAAAGGTAAGATTTCATCAATGCTTTTCACAGCTTTGATTTCTAATCCTTCTTTCACATTGTCTGGAATTTCTGCCAAATCACGAACGTTATCTTGAGGAATAAAGACGAGCTTGATTCCACCACGATGTGCAGCAAGAAGTTTCTCTTTCAAGCCACCGATACGCATCGCACGACCACCTAGACTTGTTTCACCTGTCATTGCAATATCTGGTCGAATCGCAATTCCAGTAAATGCTGATACAAGTGCAGTTGTTAACGCTAAACCAGCAGATGGACCATCTTTTGGAGTTGCACCTTCAGGTAAGTGAACGTGCACATCAGTTTCTTCAAAGCGAGATGCTTCAATTCCAAGTTCATCGGCACGTGTGCGTACTACTGTCATTGCTGTGGTAATTGATTCTTTCATTACATCACCGAGTGAACCGGTTGTAATGAATTTACCTTTACCTTTAACAGCTGCAACTTCAATAGTAAGCAATTCACCACCTACAGAAGTCCATGCCAAGCCATTTACACGGCCTACTTGTGCTTCATCTTCGGCCATACCAAAGTCAAATTTATGTGGACCTAGGTATTCAGGAAGATTGGCAGAGGTAACGTCAAGCTGTAAGTTTTTAGATTTTTTACTTACCGCTTCTTTTACGACTTTACGTGCAATTTTAGAAACTTCACGTTCTAAATTACGTACGCCAGCTTCACGTGTATAGCGTTGAACAATGTCACGAATCGCTTCTTCATGAATAGTTAACTCTTTTGGACGTAGGCCATTGTTCTTAATTGCTTTAGGAACAAGGTAACGCTCAGCAATGTTAACTTTTTCATCTTCGGTATAACCCGGTAGACGAATAACTTCCATACGGTCCAATAAGGCTTCTGGAATATTCATGCTGTTTGCAGTACAGATGAACATCACTTCAGAAAGGTCAAGATCAAGATCTAAATAGTGATCGTTGAACTTACTGTTTTGTGATGGATCAAGCACTTCAAGCAAAGCAGAAGCAGGATCACCACGGTAGTCTTGAGCCATCTTGTCAATTTCGTCGAGTAAGAACAATGGGTTCTTCACACCAACTTTTGTTAAAGACTGCACGATTTTACCTGGCATCGCACCAATATAAGTACGACGGTGTCCACGAATTTCTGCTTCATCACGTACGCCACCAAGCGCCATGCGAACAAATTCACGACCTGTTGCTTTCGCTACTGATTCACCAAGTGAAGTTTTACCAACCCCTGGAGGTCCAACCAAGCAAAGGATAGGGCCTTTGAGTTTTTTCACACGTGATTGAACAGCTAAGTATTCAACAATACGATCTTTAACGTCATCAAGACCATAATGATCGGCATCAAGAATCTCTTGCGCTTTGTTCAGGTTAATACTGACTTTGCTCGCTTTGTTCCATGGCGTATCTAGAATCACTTCTAGATAGTTACGTACCACAGCAGCTTCACTAGATGCAGGCTGCATTGCTTTAAGTTTACGGAACTCAGCTTCGGCTTTTTTACGTACGTGTTCAGGTAAATCAGCTTCAGCAAGACGTTTTTCTATTTCAGCAACGTCATCTTCAGCACCGCCATTCATGTCGGAAAGTTCACGTTGAATGACTTTCATTTTTTCATTTAGAAAGTATTCACGTTGGTTCTTTTCCATTTGGCGTTTTACGCTGTCATGTAAAGTTTGCTCAATTTGCTGTTCAGCAGATTGATTCATCAAGTAGTTCATCAACTCTTGCAAATGAGCTTCAAACTCATCGTACTCTAAAAATTTCTGCTTAATTTCAATATTTAGAGGCACACGAGTTGCTACGAAGAACATCAATTGCAATAAGTCTTCGATTTTGTTGGCAGCAGCAACCAGTTCACGTGCATTACGTAATTTTGCTTCTGCATATTGAGCAAATAAATTACGTAACTCTTGTAAACGAGTTTCTTGCGTTGCCTTATCTACATTAATCGTCATTGGACTTAATTCATGTTCGGCAGTCAAATAACTATCTTCATCGATAATTTTTTTCAACTTAGAACGATGTAAGCCTTCAATAAGTACTTTAATGCAGTTTTCATCATTTTCATGATTAACTACTTGTACAATCTTAGCGACTGTACCGTACTGGTATAAATTGTCGTGATCAATTTCTTCTGTAAGCGAATCTTTTTGCGCAACTACAAATACTAAATTGTCACTGTTACGAGCCACATCAACTGCATTGATCGATTTTTCACGACCCACAAATAGCGCAATCTGCATGTGTGGATAAACCACCACATCACGTAAGGCTAATAGTGGTAATACACTTGGAACCTGAGGCTCTAAGTCAGTTTTTTCATTCATAATAAGTTCAGACATGGGCACTCCTAATGAGTGACAACGAGGTTGCCATGTTTTTTATAGTGATGTGTATTTTAAAAATTACAAGGGCATGACAATAGAAAATGTTGAAAAAAGGACTAATTTAGTCAACTTTTTTTTTAAAATGTTATGAATCAATAGATTAATTCTTAAGAAGAATAAAATTTTGTAGAGCGGCTACTCATTTTTACTTAATAATTAATAAATATTTAAAACTTTTCTTTAATATTGGAAGAGTTATTTCATCTAACTTTGGAAGAATACTTAAAAAATTTAGCAATAAATATTTTTATTGGCAGTGTAGTGGTAACAATAGTTCACAACTTATTCAATGTTTAGCGCCAAATAGACGTGTTAATATAAGTTGGTAAAACGGTCTGTCACGGCAAAGTAACCATCCTTAGGATGGTTACTTTTTCGTTTTTAAGGAGCTAAAAAAGTAAAAGAATATATTGGAGATTTTATAAATTTTATATAAAAATCATCTTTTAAAATAATAAAAGTGCTGTGGAGTCAGTAAACCATCTAATGGTTGATCCCAACTTTGACGTTCTAAAGTGTGTTCAATAAATTGAAATTGATGTGCCAATCCTAAACGGTAGGGCTTATATTTAGCACTTGCCAATGTACGATCATAATAACCACCACCCATACCAATACGTGTCCCATAGTGATCGCAAGCTAAAAGTGGCATAAGTAGCAAATCAAGCTCTGATACATGTTTTCCGCGAGTCGCCATAGGTTCTTTCATTCCCAATGGGTGATGGGAAAAACGACGACTTAAATATTGGTTTTTATTTATTTTTACCCATACTAAACGTTGGTTCATCGAACAAATCATGGGTAAATAAACTTGTTTGTTCTTTTTAAAACATAATTTGATAAGAAGATCGGTATGGATTTCACCAAAAGCATGCAGATATAAACCGATTTTTTTTGATGAATGAAAAATAGGAAGGTGATTTAGGCAATGTAAAACATTAAGCTGAGCCTGTTTTTGCTCAAATTGGGTTAAAGCTCGTCTTCTAGATCTTAAATTTTTTCTAATAAAACTTAATTCATTCATGGAGAAATCTAACAAAGATTTGCGGACAGTCGAGCAAAATTATACCTACTTTTCTATGGTTTCACCGAAATTTAAAAATTATTAAAAAGCAGTCTTCTAATGTATTAGACCAAGTAAAAATAGTTTTGTTGTTAGGAGAAACTATCTACATATAATTTTTTCTTTTTTACGTATTTACAGTATTTATTTACATTTAATCAGGATAAGTATATTTAAAGATGAATATGAAAATGTGAAATCTATGAAGTTAAAATTTTTAACAATGATGTTATGTGTGGCATTGCTCAGCGCATGTACGAAACAGGCAGAATCTGAGGCACCTCAAATTGATTATAAAGCTCAATTTGAAGAGTCGGACCGAAAAATTGGTGAATTTTTAGATCAGTTAGATAATCCAAATACCCCTCAAGAAGTTAAAGTTAAAATTTTATGTCATGACTATCCTGATGTGTATAAAAAACAATACATGCCTGCACTGATAGAAGTTTCACCAAAACCGTACACTGAAGAAAAATTATTGTCAGATTTGAAAAGTGCAACTGACTACTATAAAGGGACTTTGGGGATAAAATGTAATGAATAATATTTGAATTAAATCACGATAAAAATTTAAAAGTGTGAATTGATTGGCATTATTTGGTTATGCTAAATTTCTTCTGTTAATTACTTCAACTTTTCTCTGGATTTGAAATGCAGATCTTAAAATTTTTACAGAGTTTTAATACAGTCGGCACCTATTTAACACTTGCTTCCATCTTGCTTGTGGTCATGATCATTTATTTTTATGTAATTAATCCTGCATGAACATTTTGAAAGGAATAGGTCTTCTCATCTCTTACTTTTTTAAGAACGGAAGATGAATAATAGGATAGGGATATGAAATTTAAAATATTATTATTAAGTTTTATTGCCACTGGTTGCTATGCTAATGAAAGTACAGCTGACCCAGATATTTGTAATATCGTAAAAAAGGTCGCTTATAACGTAATGGAAGCACGACAGCAAAAGGTACCAGCACAAGATTTACAACAAATTGCCAATGGGTTAGCAGATGAAGAAGCCAAGCAGCTTTATCAAGACTTAATTAGCTCAGCTTATGCTGCCAAAGTATTTAAGACAAGTTTCTTTAAACGCCAAGCAATTGAAGATTTTCAAGCAGGATGGTATGAGGAATGTTTACGTAGAAATGAATAATAATTAAAAAATAATGAGTATTTAATTTTTAAGAACAACTAATTAGTTAAGAGAATGAAAAATAGACTGACAGGTCTGTCTAGGTGTTTTAATTTAAAAATAAAATTCGAATTTATAGGTATTTATTTAAAAATAAATGCTCCGAAGATGCCGCTGCATGTCGTTACCCTTGAACCCTAAAGTTCAAGGTGGAGGTGACGCATACTTGCTGGGTTTCCTACTCGGGGTAGGCATACGCTCTAAATATGCAGAACACCATCCTAAAGAGATGATATCGGCTCAGGGGAATCAGACCGGCTGGCGAACATCCCAGAGACAGCTTTAGTATAACTGATCTGGCTTCGTTGGCAATCATCTGAGCCTATCGAACTGTAAACTTACTTTGCGTTTGATGAAGCTTTATGCGAATTGTTTACACTATTTGTTCAACATCTTCCAAAATAGTCTGGAGTAAACGTTCACAATGCGCATATTCTTGCAAAGATTTATTTAAACTTAACACTTCTTGGGTGAGCTGTAGAGCTACCATGATGACAAGTTTATTATGCTCAACACGAGGTGCACTACGGCGCATATCGTTGAATTTTTCATTGAGAAGCTCAGCTGCACGTTCAAGCTCTTCTCTTTTATCAGAAGTCGTTGCAAGCCTAAAAGTTTGTTCAATCAGCCGAAGCTCTACCATGACTTGTTCACTCATGATTGTGTCTCCTCACCAGCTTCAGCATTTGGATGAGCAAGTTGCTGAATTTCTTGCGCATGTTGATCTTGAGCAGTACCTAAAATTGCTAAACGTTGAATGATGGCTTCAACTTTTGCTTTGGCAAGTTCATTTTTTTGTAACAAACGGTCACGATCTTGCTGCAAGTCGTGTAACTCTTGTTGAGTTTGACGTTGCTGTGACTGAAGTTTTTCTTTGGTAACGCGTAACTCATTACGCTCTGCCAAAATTTCCTGAAAACGATTTTTTAAATCGGTCGTACTTTTTTCTAGGCGGCTGTAACGCTCTGCAAGTGTGTTAGCATCTTGATTCAATTGTTGAAATTGGCCTTGTAACTGAGTGAGTTGCTCGGTTAATGTCTCAATTTCCTCTTGTTTTTTAGTGATGATGCTATTTTTTTGCACAACTTGTGCGTGATGCTCTGTTTCAGCCAGTTCTTTAGCTTCCGAGAGAGCAGAATTTTCACTCTCTAGATGATGTAAGCGTGTTTTTAAAACGCCAATATGCGCTTGTAGACGCTGTAATTGTTCTAACATAACGAGGTCGCACAGAATTGCAATCAAAGGTAATATATACGAAGTATAGAGATTGGATAAACGAATGCAAGACGATATTTCAGGCTGGACAGAATGGAACGCTCATTTTGAAGGAATTGAAGAAATTTCAAGCCCTAGTGAGTTACATGGTTTATTAACAGGTATTGTTTGTGTGACAGAAGCGCCTACGCGTGAAGAATGGACACAAATTTTAACAACTCTTAATGTGCCTGAGTTAAATGAAGAAGCTTTAGCGCTTTTAACAGATGAAGCAGAAGATGTAGCACATGCATTATCGGAAGATGAATTGGACTATTTACCAATGCTTCCAGATGATGAACATCTTCTTCAAGACCGTGTACAAGCGTTGTCAGATTGGTGTGCTGGCGTTGTGCTCGGTTTTGGTTTGGCATCGGGACATGTTCGTACAGATGAGCGTGAATTGATCGAACATTTACAAGATGTTGCAGCAGTAGAATTTGAAGACTCTGATAACGACGAAGAAGGCGAAAGCAGTTACGAAGAATTGTATGAATTTGTACGCCTTATTCCAGTGAGCTTATCTATTGGTAGAAAGAAAGTAACAGTGGCTGAAAGTTCATTGTTGAAAAACTTTTATGCAAAAAGTAAAACTTCTACTGTAGGCACCGCTGATCAAAATATTGTAGAAATGTTTACACCACATCGCCCAAGTTAATTGAGGCGATGTGTTATTGGCTGTGTTTAATTTTTTGACTTTAAAATTCTAAATCAAGTAGATCATTATGAAATTGCCTCAAGCTGATTTTCAACATCGCAGAAACCGTCTAGCAGAAAAAATGGGTCCAAACAGCATTGCGATTATTGCGACGCGTGAGGAAATGTACCGTAATCGTGATGCGGATTATAAATTCCGTGCCGATAGTAGTTTTTTCTATTTGACGGGTTTTGCAGAGCCTGAGGCAGTTGCTGTCATTGAAACGTTTGATGACGTTACAGACTATAGCTATAGTCTTTTTTGCCGTGAACGCAATCGTGAGATGGAAATCTGGAATGGTTATCGTGCGGGAATTGACGGCGCAATTGAAGAGTACGAAGCAGATGAAGCTTATGCAATTGATCTGCTTGATGAAGAAATTATTGAAAAATTATTAAATAAAGAGCGTCTTTATTATCGAATCGGACACAATGCTGCATTTGATGCCAGAGTAAGCCAATGGATCAAAAAAGCGAATGCTGAGCATCGTCATGAAGCCGCTCCAGCCCAGTTAGTTCAACTTGATCGCATTGTTGATGAAATGCGTTTAATCAAGTCACCGCAAGAAATTGAGCTGATGCAAATCGCTTCAACAATTAGTGCTAAGGCACATACTCGTGCAATGCAAACTGTTCGCCCCGGCATGATGGAATATGCACTAGAAGCTGAGCTTAATTATATCTTTGGGCAAAACGGCTGTGTGCCTTCTTACAACAGTATTGTTGGTGGCGGTGCCAATGCTTGTATTTTGCACTATGTTGAAAATAACCAAGCTCTTAAAGACGGTGATTTGGTTTTAATTGATGCTGCATGTGAATATGAGTTCTATGCATCGGATATTACCCGTACTTTTCCCGTAAACGGGAAATTTAGCCCCGAACAAAAAGCATTGTATGAAGTGGTATTAGCCTCTCAATATGCGGCGATTGATGCAGTACGTATAGGTAACTCATACCGTGAGCCTCATGAGGTGGCAGTCAAAATTTTAACGGAAGGCTTAGTTGATTTAGGTTTGCTCAAAGGTGATGTGAGTGAGCTGATTGAAACAGAAGCCTATCGTCAATTTTATATGCATGGTACAGGCCACTGGTTAGGTATGGATGTACATGATGTCGGTTCTTATAAAAAAGATGACGACTGGCGCCAATATGAAGAGGGCATGGTTGTTACTGTTGAACCCGGTTTATACATTGCACCAGATGATGAAACTGTAGATAAAAAATGGCGTGGTATTGGTATTCGTATTGAAGATGATGTGGTCGCAACGTCAAAAGGCCCACGAGTTTTAACTGCTGACGTGGTTAAAGATATTGCAGACATTGAACATTTAATGGCACAAGCTAAAGCATAATTAAACGTATTCGCCAAAGGAGCAAACTCGATGCAACAACAAGTGATTATTGTAGGTGGGGGTATGGTGGGCTTTCCCTAATGCTGGCGAAGGCTAATATCGCAGTCAAGCTATTAGAAGCTGTGAAATACCCAAACTATGATGATCAGAATGTTGCCCCTTATCATTCCAGTTTTGATGCGCGGAATACGGCTTTATCACGTCGTAGCGTACAGATTTATCAGAAGTTAGGGTTATGGGATGCCTTACAACAGCATGCCACTCCAATTTTGCAAGTTCACATTACTGAACAAGGCAGTTTTGGAAAAGCACGTTTAATTGCAGAACAAGAGAAAGTCGAAAGCTTTGGACAAGTCATTGAGAATGCGTGGCTCGGTCGTGTTTTATTGACTCAAGTACGCCAACAACCTTTGATTGAGCTAATTGATGGCGTACAAGTCACTGCTCTAACTCAAGACGCTGAACAGGTACATATCGAAGCTCAGCGTGGTGATGAAGTCTTAAAGCTTGAGTCAAAATTATTAATTGCAGCAGATGGGCGTGATTCTTTCTGTCGTCAAGCAATTGGTGTGGGTGTTGATGTCCACGACTATGATCAGGTTGCGATCGTTACGGCTGTTCAGACTTCAAAACCGCATGAGCATGTAGGGTTTGAACGTTTTAGTGCATTAGGGCCTTTAGCTTTGTTGCCATTACCGGGTGAATACCGTCGCTCAGTGGTATGGCCTGTTAAAAAAGGTACTGAAGGTGAGTGGTGGGTGAAGAAAACGACCAACACTTTTTAGATGCTTTGCAAAAAACTTATGGTGACAGAGCGGGTAAATTTGAAAAAACGGGTAAACGCTTTAGTTATCCGCTTTCACAAGTGCTTGCGCATAAACAAGCTGTTGGACGCGTTATTTTAATGGGTAATGCAGCGCATACAATCCATCCTGTTGCTGGGCAAGGTTTTAATTTATGTCTGCGTGATGCAGATGTATTGCTGCGTTATTTAGTGAACCAGTTAAGCGCATCTGATGATATTGGTAACCCAGATAATTTACTTGCCTATGAACAAGCCCGTTTATCTGACCAGCAGCGAGTAATTAAATTCTGCGATACCGTAGTTCGGGGCTTTAGTAACCAAAACCCATTATTAAAATTAATCCGTAATACGGGATTAATTGCATTTGATGTCATTCCGGGTGTGAAGCCACTGGTAGCAAACTATGCAATGGGGTTAAAAGCATGAGTGAAGTGTTAGATGTCGTCATTGTTGGTGGTGGACTAGTTGGTGGCTTAACTGCTTTATTACTTGCACAAGGTGGTGTACAGCCTACCGTGCTTGATGCTGCCCCTGTACTTGATGTTGAAAAAACATTAAGCGTGATGAATCCACGTGTTTTAGCACTTAGCCAAGCGACGATTCATTTACTTAAAACAGTCAATGTTTGGGATGATCTGGCACGTCAAATGCCTTATACCGGCATGCAAGTGTGGAATTTAAATGGCTATGGTGAAATTAATTTTGGCCATAAGTCTGTACAAAGACCAATGCCAGAGCAAGCCTTGGGTTCTATGGTTGAGCCAAGTGTATTGAATGTTGCTATTCAACAAAAAATGCTTGAGCAGTTAACAGATTATCGTACTCAAGTCCGTGTGACACGTATTGAACAAGGTGTCGGGTGTTGGCATATTCAATTGGCAGATGGCACAACACTTAAAACTAAACTGCTTATTGGTGCTGATGGCGCCAATTCATTTGTACGTGAACAAGCTTTTATTGACCTAGATGTACTAGATTACAAACAGGCAGCGATTAGCTGTGCGATTAAAACGTCTAAGCCTCATCATTATGTTGCTCGGCAAATCTTTTTATCTACTGGACCTTTGGCATATTTGCCGATGGCTAGTCTTGAAGAAAGTGAAAACGGTTATTGGCAGTCCATTGTCTGGACACTACCAGATGATTATGCTGATGAATATTCAGCTTTAAGTGATGCTGAGTTTATGCAACTTCTAACCCGTGAAAGCCAACATATGTTGGGTGAAGTGTTAGATGTTTGTTCAAGAGCACAATTTCCATTGAAAGCGCGCGCTGCAAAACAATACGTTAAAGCTGGCCTAGCCCTAATCGGTGATGCAGCTCATGTGATTCATCCACTTGCTGGACAAGGGGTGAATATTGGTTGTTTAGATGCAGCGATACTCTGTGATGCACTATTGCATGATTTAGGCCGTGGCGTATGGGCTGAACAAACCTTAATGCGTTATGAACACCGCCGTAAAGGACAGAATGATGCGATGATGCATAGTATGTCGGCAATTGGTTGGCTAGAAAGCAGTGAGCTATTTCCATTGATTTGGGCCCGAAATGTGGGACTCAAGCAAGTTGAACAAATTTCGTTCTTAAAAGAGCGCTTTATGCAACAAGCAAATGGTTTAGGGGCTTTACAAAACACCCAGTATAGTCGTTAAAATAATTACGAAGTTTATGCTCTACTGATCTAAATAAATATCAGTAGATATTTTTTAAACAATCATTTATATATCATTACCAATTCGGTCAGAAAAGATACGGATTTGACCAATTTGGCTCTTTGCTAAATGCAAAGAGATTGCTAAATTTCTGAGGTCTTGAAGACCATAGCGATGATGCAATACAAATCATTGTGGGGAGTGTAAAAATGACAGATATCAATGATTATGAAGATGCAGAAGATTCTGCTGTAGATGAAGATGAAGCCAAAGCGGCTGAAAGTGGTGCAGCTGATGAAGAAGCAGGCAACTTAACTGATGCCGATCTTGCAGAAGCAGAAACGCTTACCGTAACCGCGAAACAAAAACAACGCCAAGCGTTGGAAGATGAAGTCGCTGCGTTTTTAGCTCGTGGCGGAAGAATCACAGAAGTTCCACCAGATGAACATAGCGATCGTTAATATTAAAAAAGCATCACTTGAGTGATGCTTTTTTATTGCCCGTTTTATGATGATTTAAGGATGGTTTTGTAGTTCTTTTAAAATGCCGCATTCATCTACTGTACGGTCGGTAGAGCAGTGTTGTTTTAAATCGATTAGGGTTTCTTTTAAAAGCAATAGACGTTCAATCTTTTCCGATACTTCTATCAAGTATTTATTCACCAAATTATCAACTTCCGTACAAGCCCGTTTCGGCTGAGCTTTCATTTCTTTTAGTGTTTTAATATCACTGAGAGAAATATCTAATTCACGGCAATGTTTAATAAATAATAGGTCTGCGAGTGTTTGATCTGTGTAAACACGATAATTATTTTCTGAGCGCTGAATGCGGTCCAGCACACCTACTTTTTCGTAATAACGAATAGTATCGATCGGGACATCTGCTTTTTTTGATAATTGACCAATAGAAAGACTCATAAGACTTGACTCTGGAGCTACTCAAGGGTTTTTAATCACTATAAAAGAGTTTTTGAGGAAATAAAATGGCTGGATGTGGATGTGCTTCAACCTGCTCTCCTACAAAGAAAGCAAGCCCGCGCTTTAGAAAAGCGTTATGGATTGCTCTTGTAATTAATGCACTTATGTTTGTCGTTGAGATAGTCGGCGGTTATAAAGCCCAATCTGTTTCATTATGGGCAGATGCATTAGATTTTGCCGGAGATGCTGCAAATTATGCTCTGTCTTTAGTCGTGCTTTCGATGAGCCTTTACTGGCGTGCAACCGCAGCACTTGTTAAGGGTATAACGATGGCCGCTTTTGGGTTCTTCGTTATTGCAAAAGTCGTTTGGTCATTTTTTCATGGCGTTTCACCTGAACCGATGGTCATGGGGGCAATTGGGGTAATCGCTTTAATTGCTAACGTTTCTGTTGCTTTAATGCTTTATGCATTCCGCGATGGCGATGCCAATATGCGCTCTGTCTGGTTGTGTAGTCGAAATGATTCTATCGCCAACATTGCTGTTGTTTTGGCTGCTGTAGGCGTGTTTGGAACAGGCACTATATTTCCGGATTTATTCGTAGCCTTTGTTATTGCATATTTAGGTGTATCTTCGGGTTATGCTGTGATTAAGCAATCATTACAGGAACGAAAACAGTCAAAGGTGATGTTGGGTTCACAGGCTTAATTTTGATTGCATAAATAAAAAGTACCATTTAAGCATGGTACTTTTTAGTGTTTGAATGCATTAGATGAGAAGTGAAATTGCAATACTCCACATAACACAACCAATAAGAAAATCTAAAATTTTCCAAGCTTTTGGATTGGTAAATAGTGGTTTTAATAATCTTGCACCATAACCCAAACTGAAAAAGAAAATCCAAGAAGCAAGAATGCTGCCCAAGGCAAAACTGATTTTATCTTCTAGCTGAGTTGCAACCGAACCCATCAGTACAATGGTGTCTAAATAGACGTGTGGATTTAGCCAAGTAAAGGCAAGACAGGTTATAAGTGCTTGGGTTAGAGTCTGTTTTTGACTACCATCAAGCTCCATGCCTTGGTTAGTTTTAAACGCGGCATAGAAGGCTTTTGCACCGTAGACGAATAAGAACGTTGCCCCTAAATATTTAGCGACTGTGATTAAGATGGGTGATGCTGTCATAATTTCGGCAAAACCTAATACACCACAGGCGATTAAAATTGAATCGGACAGGGCACAAATTAAACATAGCCAAAATATATATTGCTGTTTAAGCCCTTGCTTTAGAACAAAAGCATTTTGGGCACCAATTGCTACAATTAGGCCGCTACCAATACCTAAACCTTTAAAAAACACACTCAGAGAAAGCATAACCATTAAGCAGAAACAAATCAGATGGGGGAATTATCTGACTTTTTATTAAGAAATAAGTAAAATTAAGAATATTTAGGTTTGGCTAAAAATAATTTAGGTTTTGTATGTTGGATAGTAAGCAGTGTGAAGCTTTTCTGGCGGTTGCAGAAGTCGGAAGTTTTGATGCAGCAGGAGAGCATTTATGTATAACTCCCTCTGCTGTATCACTACGTGTACAAGCCCTAGAAAAATATTTAGGGCAGATTTTAATAATACGTGGCCGTCCATGTGTGCTTACACAAGCAGGGCAAACCTTGCTCCAGCATTTACGTCATACAAGGTTAATGGAGCAAAATCTATTACAAGGTTTAATGGGCAAATCTTCTGAATCAGAATTTTATAAAATTGCGTTGGCTTCAAATGCAGACTCATTAGCAACTTGGCTTTTACCCAGTATTCAGCAAACATTGTTTAAAGAAAAAATAGTATTAGAGCTAAAAATTGACGATCAATCTCACACGCATACTTTGCTAGAAACAGGTCAGGTCAATGCATGTATTACAGCAGAAGAGCAGGTGATGGCAGGCTGTTTAGCCCAGCCTCTTGGTAAAATGCGCTATAAAATGCTGGCATCGGCCGAGTTTGTAAATCGGTGGTTTAGTGGTGGAATTAACCGAGAAGTTTTAAGAAAAACGCCGGCAGTTATTTTTAACCATAAAGATTTAATGCATTCAGAGGTTTTATTAAAAGGATACGGTTTACCGATGCAGAGTTATCCTTATAGTTTTATTCCGGCGACAGATGCTTTTGTTAAAGCAATTCAACTAGGTTTAGGCTATGGCATGGTGCCTGAACTTCAGGTTCAACCATTACTCGAAAATGGAACACTTGTTGATATTATGCCTGAGGCTCAACTTGATGTTCCTTTATATTGGCATCACTGGAAAAGACAGTCGAAACAACTTGATGTACTGACCGAGACCATTGTTGAATCAGCAAAACAGATATTGAGATAATTTTAGATCTTGGTTTTTAAATGGCGATTTGAAATGTGTTGAATATAAAACTCTATATCTTGTACTGAGTAACCTAAAAGTTGTCCGATTCTACGGTCGAGTTCTAGGCGCTCTTCAAGTTGAGTTGCTTTTAATGACCTTTCAATACATAACATGAGTTCATTCAAATCTGCTAAAGACGCATCTTTATAGATCAACATAATTGAAAAGGGGAGAGACAGAGAAGTTTCAATGTCTTTACTGATCATAGATAAAGACCCTTGTTCAAGATGCTTTATAAATTCAATGGGTAATAACTCATAAAAATAAGCGATAGGTTTTTTGCCTGAAAGTAATAATTCTAGTTCTTGTCCTTCATGCGGGCCAAGTTTTCCAAGTGATTCAGTCATATCAATACTCTTATTTTTTTATCTTTAATATTGTTATGCAAAATTTATGCGAGGTGATGACATAGGCGTTGGTCATCACCGTTTAGTTAATAAATTAAGATTGTGTCAGCTCAAGCGCACGTTGATAAGCGACTTTTTTCTTAATACCCGTTAAATCAGCAGCCAGTTGAGATGCTGCTTTAACTGATAAATCTTGAAGTAAGCGCTTTAAAAGCTCATCTAGTTTTTCTTGTTCCAGATCGGTTTTTTCTGGTGCACCGCCAACTACAAGAACAATTTCACCTTTTTCTTGGTTATGGTCATTTTCAATAAAACTAACCAAATCTTTTAAGGTCATTTTTTTGATCGTTTCAAATGTTTTGGTAATTTCACGTGCGAAACCTACAGGGCGGTTTTCACCAAATACTTCAGCCATATTTTTTACACATTCTAAAATACGATGTGGCGCTTCATAGAAAATTAAGGTTTGAGTTTCATTTTTAAGCTTTTCGAGTTGCGAAATACGTTGAGAAGCCTTTGATGGTAAAAAGCCTTCAAAACTAAAACGGTCACTTGGTAGACCTACAGCACTTAAAGCAGCAATTGCAGCACATGCACCCGGTACAGGTACAACCCTAATACCATTTTCTTGAGCAGCACGAACCAGTTTAAACCCAGGGTCACTAATAAGTGGTGTGCCTGCATCACTAATCAAAGCAATATTTTCACCAGCAAGTAGCTTTTGAACTAACTGCTCAATTTTGTTGCTTTCATTATGGTCGTGGCATGCGGTAAGTGGGGTAGATATATTATAGTGTTTGAATAATTGAGCTGATTGGCGTGTATCTTCGGCAGCAACAACAGAAACTGATTTTAAGATATCAATTGCACGGAAAGTCATATCATCTAAGTGCCCGATTGGGGTGGCTACAACAAATAACTGAGCACTCATTTGGTTTTTACTCCGTACAGATAAACAATTTTAATGGGTTAGTGTACCCGAAATTATGTTTTTGGCGTGAACAATGTCAGTAGGCTTTTTATTTTTCGAAACATCTGCTTTTGATTTGTTCAATTCAAAAATAAAAAGGTATAGAACCAGCATTAACAGCATTTACATTTTTAATTGGGGAAACAAAAAAATTATGTTAGTTGCACAGCAGTTGGGCCAATGGGCGGAACAAACAGCACTAAAACTTTTAAAAGAACAAAATTATGAATGGGTCGCCAGTAATTATCATTCACGCCGTGGAGAGGTCGATCTGATTGTAAAACGTGGTAACGAATTGATTTTTGTTGAGGTAAAAGCGCGAGGGCAGGGAAATTATGGTCAAGCTTGTGAAATGGTGACCTTGAGCAAACAGAAAAAAATAATTAAGACGGCGATGAGGTTTTTACAGCGCTACCCATCTTATCAGGATTTTTATTGTCGTTTTGATGTGATTTGTTTTGATTTTCCACAGAAAATTGCAAAAACAGTACAGCAAGACTTTTCAAAATTCCATTATGATCTGCAATGGATCGAAAATGCATTTACTTTGGATTAAGAGTTCATTACTCTTTTGAGCAAATTAAAGACTGATGTTTTATGATCAAGCCAAGAAGAGATTGATAGGAGTCTGGTGGAGTGTTGAAACGTATTGCTGTAACAGCGCTTTGTGTCGCAAGTTTGTCAGGTTGCGCAAGTTTTATTTCTGGTGGAACAGGTACAGCTCCAGTTGGAACAGATAGTGGTGTACGTAGCTTAGGCCAAGTATTTATTGATTCTTCAATTAAGCGTACAGCGAATATTAACCTCTATAAGCTTGATCAGCGTTTTAAACAATCTCGTATTAACATCGAAAGCTTCCATAGCACAGTATTGTTAACTGGACAGGTGCCAGACCCATACTTAAAACAGTTGGCAGAAGACAACGTTAAAGCCATGAGTGATGTGAAAGCCGTACATAACTATATTACGGTGGGTAACAAAGTAAGCTATAACACGATCATGCAAGATGCTGGGGTAACCGCAAATACACGTGCTTTATTAATGAAAGCGCCAGTAGTATCGGACAGTAAAGTACTGGTTCATACCGAAGATGGTGTTTTATATGTGATGGGTCGTTTAAACACAGCTGAAATTAATGACTTAAACAATGTGCTTCAAAATGTCGGTAACGTGACTAAGATTGTAACGCTCATTGATAATATTGATTTAGCGCCTGCTCCGGCAGCGAGTACTGCCAGTGCAACAACTACACCAGTAATTAATAACGTTCTTGCTCAACCAACAGTTCAAACTCCTGTTGCAATTGATCCGGACCAAACAGATCCAGCATCTTCTGCACAATAAAATATGAACCTGATTGAACAATTACAAAGCAAAATTGAGCAGGCGAGAACTCTTTATAAAGAGTTCCGTCTGTATGATTTGGGGAGCTTTGCTCTAAACCGTTTTACACCCAAAGATGGTTTTGAGCAGGTTTTAAATGTGCGTTATGGCTTAAAGCCTCGCCATCGTCTAGATATTTATCGTTCTACTAAGCGCTTAGCTCATCGACCACTCATTGTTTTTGTACATGGGGGTGCTTGGCAACATGGTAATAAACGAGACTATTTATTTGTGGGTGAAGCGTTTACTAAAGAAGGTTATGACGTTGCTGTCATTAACTATCAGCTCGCACCAAAGAATATTTTTCCAAGTTATGTCGATGACTTAACGCAAGCGTTAAACTATTTACACCAGAACCAAGAAAAATTGGAAATCTCGACAGAGAATATTGTGCTTATGGGACATTCGGCAGGTGCATTTAATGTGATGTCTGCTGTTTATCATCCAAAGCCAAATACAATTCAGTGTTTAGGTAATATTAAAGCAATTTTTGGTTTGGCAGGTCCTTATCATTTTGATTATAAAGGTGATCCGCTTGCCGAAGATGCTTTTGATCAAAGCATTTCTTATAAAGAAGTGATGCCATATTATTTTGTAAATCAAAATCATATTAAGCATTATCTGCTCATGGCTGAAAATGATCAGCTTGTAAAAAAAGAAAATACCTTTGATCTTGATCAGGCACTTAGACAAAGCGGAAATCACAGTCATATCGCTGTGATTCCTAAAACAGGTCATATTACAATTTTGGCGAGTTTATCGAGTTTTGTAAGTCATTACTTCCGAACTAAACGGACCATTTTGCACTTTCTGGATGAAGTATTTTAAAACATCAGTTCGAGAGCGCAGATTACTTCGCTTGAGTAATCTGCGTAATCATTGCGTGTGCAATACTGCCTTTAAATGGAATTTCAGGTAACTGATCAAATTTAAAGAATTGTGCATCGGCAATTTCATCTTCTTGCAAAGAAATTTCACCTGACTCATATTCAGCTCTAAATGCAATCATGAGATTGCTTGGAAAAGGCCAAGGTTGGCTTGACATATATTGGATATTTTTGAGTTTAAGCCCCACTTCTTCTAAAGCTTCGCGCTGAACAGCTTCTTCAAGCGTTTCCCCAACTTCTACAAATCCTGCGATCAAGCCATACATATTGGTTTTATTGTGAATAGATTTCGCCAATAAAATTTCATCATCGCCTTTAGTAATGATGGTGATAATACATGGGTTTACACGCGGATATTGGTGGTAGCGACAAGAAGGGCACACCATAGCATATTCTGTAGGGTGTACTTCGGTAGCATGCCCACAGTGGCTACAAAACTTGTGATTACGTCGCCATTCGAGCAACTGTACAGCACGACTTGCCTGTAAAAATTGTTCTTTTGACCAGTTGGAAATAAGTTGACGAATTGGAACGAGTTGCAGGCCTTCCGGAATGGCTTCTTCACTCAACAGGTCACGTGCAATGACCTGTTCATCATGAGTGAAAAGCAGATCACTTGCTAACTTTTCGACTTTGGGTAATTGAAGGTTTTGGTCAACCAATAATTGTTGATGATGAAAAATATAAGCAAGTGATAACTCAGACATTAAGCTGCCTTTTTTTGAAGTTGTTGACTACTTAGCAATGCTACATCAAACATGGATTGTAGAACAGGCTGTTTATTTTTTAAATTGTCAACTAACATATCTAGCCCAGCTAAAACGTTAAAAATACAGTGAATCTGATCATGATTGAAAGGCTGATTTTGATCGATTTGCTGTTGTACAAACTTGGCAGTTTCAAGTAAAGCATTTTGTTGAACTGTGCTTCCTAAAAATTCAGCCGCGCCAGCCAACTCTTTTAAAGAGCCTGCAATTGCTTCAATATTTTGAGTTTGATCGTTGGCATAGAGAGTCAAACTTTGACATACAAAATCGGTTAAATTTTTGGTCTCATTCAATAATGTCTGATGTGCTTCATCTAAACGATCTAGAGAGATATTGGTATTGTTCACACGAATTTGTAGACGGTTAGATGAATAATGGCGCACCAAAATACCAATGGCATTCATGGCAGATAAAATGCTTTTCATCAACTGCTGAGCATAGTTTTCATTACTCAAGATATTGATTTGGCTTAAACTGCTGGCTTGTTGAGAAAGCTCTGAAGCAGCTTCATTTAAGTTGAGTAATTTAAAAGTATGAGCAAGCTGCATAAGATTGCTTTGTAGTTGCTGAGCTTTTTCTGGTGACATGTTTTGGTAGTTATATTCAATATCATTACGAACTTTATTCATTTCGCTTAAGATTAATTGACTTACCGTTTGCATGGTATCAAAGTCTGGACCATACAAGTGTTGGCTCAGTGCTTTAAGTTGAGTGTCGGTGAGAAACTCATGACCAATGTTTAACTGACTACGGATTTGCTGCGCAAGTTGGTCTTCTTGTCCAATCACAATACTCAGGATATCTGCTAGAGCAGTTAAGTTTGCTTCAAAGCCTTCAGGTGAAGCTAAAAATAAACTTATGGCATTTTCAAGGTTAATGAACACACGTAGGCGAGCATCATTTAAAACAAGTTCATCAATATGACTAAAGGCAGAGTTCACCAATTGCCAGTATTGCTGGCTTGGTTGACCTTGAGCCATGCTCACTAAATAACTGCCAATCAGTTTAAATGCTTGAAAGTCTCGAGCACTTTCAGTTTTATTTAAAAATTGATGTAGTGATAATTTATAAAGCTGATGGATAAACTGAGTTCTTTCATTAATAAGCACTTCGGGTAACGGTAACTCAAGTGAAGCTGTTGAAAGCTTTGATGCAATCTGTTTTCCAGAAGAGGTTAGTGGCTTATTTAAAGCTTTTTCTAAATTATTTAAGGTGTCTAAAAGAAACTGAGGTACTTCGACTTCACGTAAACAGATGAATTCAATATAACGTTTAACCATGGTTGTGCCTTCACTTAAAGCAACAACGTCATCGGTATTGATGTGCTCTGGATTCGCCATAATCTTTTGCATCAACTCGGTTGAATATTGAGTGATTTTTGCCAAATACGGAATATCAATGAGACGTAAGACGTGAGTACATTGTTTAAATTGTTCTAATGCATCATCAATACCAAAAGGGAGAGCCTGTTCTTCAATTAAGGTACTTACAGCGCCTTCCACCAGTTTTATTGAATTATCAATTTCATTTTTAATGATGAGTAACGCTGTTGGATCAAATTGAATCGAATTATGCTCAGACATAAAAAATTCCCCTTTGCAAAAAAATCAATTGTTATATTCGTCATGGCTCAATAGTTTGAGCTAAAAATCTATACGACTAATATAACTTAACTTGCAAAAGGGGAAACTAAAAAACATTAGAGAATCAAAAATTTATTTTGCAAAAAGGCAAGGTTCTCCATGTTTTTTCTCAAATTCTTTGACCCAAGTCTCATGTATGTTTAGCTCCTCATCTGAAGGGTAAATAACAGGTAATTCAATTTGAACTCTAGCTTTAGTCGTTTTTTGCTGGTCACTTTCACTTTGTGATAGGGCATCCATATCAAAGGAAACTTGACCACCGGTCATTGCCAAGTAAACATCAGAAAGAATTTCAGCATCGAGTAATGCGCCGTGGAAAGTACGGTCACGCGCTGGAATTTCATAACGTCTAACTAAGGCATCAAGTGAGTTTTTCTGCCCAGGATGCTTATTTTTCGCTAAAGCTAAAGTATCGGTAACTTCACAAACTTCTGAAAGAGCAGGTAACCCAACACGTTTAAACTCCATATCTAAGAAGTTCATATCGAAGGTTGCGTTATGGGCAATAATTTCTGCGCCTTTTAGGTATTCAAATAAGGTATCTGCAATTTCTGCATATTTTGGTTTGTCGACCAAAAACTCATCTGTAATACCGTGGACTTGAACAGAGTCACCCACTGGTTTTTCAGGATTAATATAAATGTGAATCGAACTACCCGTAAGCTTACGGTTAATCATTTCGATGGCACCGACTTCAATAATGCGGTCACCATCTTGGAAATAGAAACCAGTTGTTTCCGTATCGAGTATGAGTTGTCTTGGGCCTTGTAATTTAAGCTTGGCTTCAGTCATCACAATTTGTGGATGAATATTGGTATTTTGCTGTTGTTCTTCTTGTTCTACAGCCTCAACTACATTCATTTCTTCATCCACAACAATCATCTCAACTTCTTGTGTCTGCTCTAAAGTGATAGTTTCATCTTCGGTTGTTTCAACCAGATCGAATCCGAAAGGATCGTCTAGTAACCAGTCTTGTTCAGGCTTTTTTATATCTTGCGATACAGTGGCTGACTGTGGTTGCTTAAGTTCTTGAGCAGTTTTGTCTGCACCTAAATTCGCAAGTTGGTCAGCCATTTCATTACCTGCATGTCCTGCATGGCCTTTAATCCAGTTCCATTCAATATTTCTACCCGCACAAACGGCATCGAGTTTTTGCCATAGGTCAGGATTTTTAACATCTTTCCAGTTTTTCTTTTTCCAACCATGAATCCATTCTGTAATGCCTTGCTTCACATAATTTGAGTCTGTCCAGACAATTAATTGAGCATCAGGAGGGCAAAAAGAAATTCCTTCAATAGCCGCAGTAAGTTCCATACGGTTATTTGTTGTGTCGGGTTCACCGCCAAATAATTTATGTTCACCCTGTTCGGTAATGACATATGCACCCCAACCGCCTAAACCCGGATTGCCACGACATGCACCATCAACATACAGTGTGATTGTTTGAGACATAAATCGAAACCTAAACTGAAAGAAAAAGAGCTGAATTTGGTGTATTGTATACGCAAAAAGTTCGGTTCCATCGTTACAAAGCAAGCTTTTTTTAATTTCTTGTAACATTTCCATGCAAATGACATTAAATTATTGCCTTGTCTATCTTGCATGCTTTACTACAATGGCATCGAAGACCTAGGGTTTGTGGGCAGACCCCAAGAAATATTACGCGAGTTGTTTGGAAGTTTTTATGTATAAACCAACCACATTTGTGTGGCAGCCATCTGCAGCATCATTATTCAAAATTACAGTCCTTAGCTCTGCTTTAGCTGCGTTGGGTATTACAACAGGCTGTTCTTCGACTCCGCAATCTGCAAAAACCTCGAAAACAAAACAGGTGAGTGGAGCAGGCTATCTTGATGCAAGCAGTCTGGACTCTTTAGAAGACTTACTTTCAGCAACAGATATGCGTGCTGTAGAGGGCGACCGTTTACTTATTTTAAAACACGGTGATGTCTGGAAGCGTATGGCCGTAGGCTTCAAAATGGACCTCAATCATTGGGATCCACGTATTGAAGCACAGCGTAGTTGGTTTATCTCACGTCAGCCCTACCTTGACCGCTTAAGTGCTCGCGCAAGTCGTTATTTATATCATACTGTTAAAGAAGCAGAACGCCGTGGTCTTCCAACCGAACTTGCGTTATTACCAGTGATTGAAAGTTCATATGACCCAGCTGCAACAAGTAGTGCGGCGGCGGCGGGTTTATGGCAATTTATTCCAAGTACTGGTCGTATTTATGGTTTACAACAAACGGGTATGTACGACGGACGCCGTGATGTTGTGGAATCTACTCGTGCTGCCTATGAGTTTTTAGGAAGCTTATATAACCAGTTCGGTTCATGGGAATTAGCTTTGGCTGCTTATAATGCTGGTCCGGGTCGTATTCAACAGGCGATTAACCGAAATCAGGCTGCTGGTTTGCCAACAGACTATTGGTCACTAAAATTACCGCAAGAAACCATGAACTATGTTCCGCGTTTCTTGGCTGTTGCACAAATTATTAAAAACCCACGCGCTTATGGGGTTTCGTTACCTCCGATTGCAAACAGGCCCCATTTCCGTGAAGTTACCTTATCTGCACCATTATCTTTAAATGAAATCGCATCGGTAACGGGCCTTAGCCGTGCTGAGTTATATGCATTAAACCCAGGCTATCGTGGTGAAACAGTAGACCCTGCAAGTCCAATGCGTATTTTGATTCCAGCTGATATAAGTCCTTCAGTGGATAACAAGTTAAAAGGGATGAAAGCCGGTGGAAGTTCAGGCTGGTGGGCAAGTGTTACTTCGCCGTCTAAACCGACCACAACGACTTCAACTTCAGTCACAGTTCGAACTACTCCATCAACTCCAGCTCAGCCAGTAAGACCATCGACACCTGCTAAAACAAGTAGCAGCTCGGTAACGGTAAAAACTGCAACACCTCGTGGTTCTGATGCGCTAGCTGCTTTTGCAGCGTCAGCTGATGTACCAAGTGCACCACGTATTCCTGTTGCGGTCACTCCGGCTGCAAATATCAAACCTGTGAGAACGGAACCGCCAATTTCAGCAACTGAACGCGAGAAAATTTTAGCGGCAGTGCGTGCTGAAGGGGAAAAGGAAACAGTTGATCAAGCTTTAGAACCTCAAGCTACTCAAGCTGAAAAAGATCAAGTTGTTGCCGAGTTAAAAGCACTTGCACCTCAGGGTACAGAAATTGTCGATCCGTATGATGGCAAAATTAAGTTAACCGCAATTCAGACCAGCCAATCTGTTGCTGAGCAGCAAGGTAAAGAAGTAAGTAAAGGTTTTGCTTATCCAAAAACTTTAGCTGAAGATGCAACTCTTGCAAACTCTGAAGATGCTCAGCGCAATAAAGATAAGCCTTATATTAAGACTGATACAGATGTTGTGGTTGTACAGCCTAAAGGTAAGCGTAGTACTTATACAGTACAACCTGGCGATACTTTAGCAGTTATTGCCATGAAGAATGGTGTGAACTGGCGTGATGTAGCTAAATGGAACCAGATTGACCCTGAAAAGACTTTATTTGTAGGAACCAGTCTATATCTCTATGATGCTAAGCCTCAAGAGGCGGAAACTACGGCAAAATCGGCAGCTAAACCTGATGTCTATGTTGTTCAAGCAAATGACAGTTTAACAGGAGTGGCAAATCAATTTAATTTGTCAGTGAAACAGCTAGCTGAATATAACGATTTGTCTGTAACAGATGGCTTGTTTGTAGGGCAAAAATTACAGTTAAAAGAACCTAAAGGTAATCGTGCTGCTAAAGTAGAGCCAAAGGCAATTCAAGCAAGTACACGTCGTATTGCAACAAAGAGTTATACGGTTAAACGTGGCGAATACTTGAAATTAATTGCAGACCGTTATGCATTATCTAATCAAGAGTTGGCAGACCTAACACCAGGGTTATCAGCTGGTAGTAATTTAATTGTAGGCCAAAAAATTAATGTACCTGCAAAAGAAATCACTGTTGATGAAGTTGATGACAGCAAGGCTTCTGGTAAATATGAAAAGCTTGCAGCAGGTCCATCATATAAAACTGAAAGTTATAAAGTGCAGCGTGGTGATACATTATCAAGCATTGCGACCAAGTCTAAAATTAGCCTAGCTGAGCTTGCTGAACTGAACAACTTAAAAGCGAACAGTCATGTCCAACTGGGACAAACTCTAAAAGTTCCGGCTGGTGCATCAGTTCCTGACCAATATGTTGTGCAGTCAGGCGATAGCTTAAATGCAATTGCAGCTAAATATAACTTACAAACCAGTTATTTGGCTGATTTGAATGGTTTGTCACGTACTGCAGGCCTTCGTGCTGGTCAGCGTTTAAAATTAACTGGTGAAGTTGAAACAACTAGCAAAGTTTCGGCTAAAAATACCAAAGAAGAAACACCAGAGACCTACACAGTTAAATCTGGTGATAGCCTAGGAAATATCGCCAACCGCTATCATTTACAGTTAGATTACCTTGCTGCATTGAACGGTTTGTCTCGCAACAGTAATGTTCGTGTTGGTCAACGCTTAAAATTAACAGGTGATTTACCAACAGTAGAAACAGCTAAAACGGATACAGCAAAATCGTCTCCAAAAGCTGTAGTTGCAGGAAAAAATACTGAAAAGTACACGGTTAAGGCTGGTGAGTCGTTAAATGCTATTGCGAGTCGTGCAGGTATTTCAGTTCGTGAACTTGCTGAAATGAATGCATTAAAAGCAAATGCCAATTTACAGCGTGGACAAAATATTGTGATTCCAAAAACTGTAGTGGAATACAAAGTCAAACGTGGTGATACCTTAATTGGTCTTGCGAGTAAATATGGTTTAGAAACCACTTTACTGGCGGAACTCAACAACCTAACACCGTCGACTCAATTGCGTATTGGCGATATCATTAAAGTGCCTAATTTATAGAATAATTAGTACTTTATGCAAAAGTTATATTCTCAACTGAGCCTGCTAGTCGGGCTCAGTGTTTTTTCGCAAGCTATATTCTCTGCTCAGCAAACCACGCCGTATATCGCAATTCATTCTAAGCCTAAATATTTGGCAATGGCTGCTATGCCTTATGCCAACCCGAATGCACCTAAAGGCGGAGTATTGAGTCAGGCTGCGCAAGGGACATTTGATAACTTAAACAGTATGAACGGTAAGGGAAATGCGACAGAAGGGGTAAATTATCTTTTTGATACCTTAATGACCCAGTCACTTGATGAAGTGGGCGTGTTATATCCACTCTTGGCAGAAAAAGTTTCGTATGATCCTATAAAAACCCAGTCAGTTACTTTTTATTTAAACCCAAAAGCTCGATTTAGTAATGGACTGCCCGTAACAGCTGAAGATGTGAAATTTAGCTTTGATACCTATCAAACCAAATCTAATTTTGGTCTACAAATGTATCTTGCAGACTTAGCGAAAACAGAAGTGATAAACCCACATCAAGTTAAATTCACTTTTAAGTCCAGCCATAATCCTAAAATGCCATTTGTTGTGGCGAGTTTACCGATTTACTCAAAAGCAGATTGGCAGAAACGTGATTTTACCCGTATTAGCTTGCAACCGATTATAGGTTCAGGGCCTTATGTTGTTGAGAAAATTGATGCAGGTCGGAGTATTAGTTATAAACGTAATCCAAATTATTGGGCAAAGGACTTACCTATTAATAAAGGGCGCTATAACTTCGATCATTTAAAGTATGTTTATTACCGAAATTGGGACATTGCATTCGAAGGTTTTAAATCTGGGCAATATACTTTGCATGAAGAAACTAATCCAAAAAAATGGGTCACTGACTATCATTTTCCGGCTGTAAAAGCAGGTTTGGTAACGCAATATAAATTTAGACATCATAACCCCATTGCAACCGAGAGTTATGTTTTTAACACACGGCGCAAACCTTTCAATGACATCCGCTTTAGACAAGCTTTAACTTATGCCTATGATTTTGAATGGCAAAATAAAGCTTTGTTTTACGGACAATATCAAAGACTACAAAGTTATTTTGAAAATAGTGATTTGGCAGCGACAGGTCGACCTTCAAACAATGAACTGGCCATACTAAAGCCTCTTTTGCTAAAGCTCTCTCCAGTCATGCAAAAAGCTGTTTTGGCTGATTGGAAATATCCTGTCTCGGATGCCAGTGGTTTTAACCGGCAAAACCTATTACTTGCTAGACAGTTGCTGATTGAGGCGGGTTATAAAATTAAAGAAGGGCAGTTATATACGCCCGAAGGCAAACCTGTACAAATTGAGTTTCTCATTCAGCAAGATGGCAAACAAAGAACACTGATGCCATTTGTAAGAAATTTAAAAAAATTAGGAATTAATATTAATTTACGGCAGGTTGATGCGCCGCAATATTTAGAACGTACACGCCGTTATGACTTTGACATGACTACGATGAATTTGCCGCAATCTTTAAACCCGGGCAATGAACAGGCTCAGTTCTGGGGAAGTGCAGCAGCAGTTCAAAATGGCAACTATAACTACGCTGGTATTCGTAATCCGGTAATTGATGAGGTGATTTCAAAACTGGTCACTGCCAAAGACCGTGAACAGCAAATCACTTATACTCATGTTCTTGACCGATTGCTTCGTGCAGGATATTACCAGATCCCGACTTATGGAAAAGGGGATTATTGGTATGCGTACTGGAATATGTATCAGCAGCCTAAAGTGAAACCTGTGCTCTCTGCCGGTATAGAGTATTGGTGGAGTAATGCAAACCAAGCTAAGAAAGTTGCTCAATATTTACATCAACAATAAAAGCACGTACCTAAAGGAAATCCTGTTATATGGGTTCATATATTCTAAAGCGACTTCTTTTAATGATTCCAACGTTGTTCATTATTTTATTGATCAACTTTGTGGTCGTGCAAATTGCGCCGGGTGGACCAGTTGAACAGGCAATTCATGAAGTAGAAAGTGGCTTAGGAGCAGGGCGTATATTAGGCACTGAAATGTACTATCAAGGTGCTAAAGGATTAAGTCCTGAAATGGTCGAGCAAATTAAAGCACAGTACGGGTTTGACCATTCTCCAGTAGAACGTTTTTTACTGATGTTAAAAGGCTATTTGACTTTAGACTTTGGACAAAGCTTTTTTAAAGATAAATCAGTGGTTGAGCTGCTCTGGGAAAAAATGCCTGTGTCAATTTCACTTGGGCTATGGAGCACTTTGCTGATTTATCTTATTTCAATTCCACTTGGAATTAAAAAAGCGAAGCAACAAGGGACATGGTTTGATCGTTCCACTTCTTTATTGCTAGTGGTGGGTTATGCAGTACCCAGCTTTGTCTTTGGCATACTGCTTATTGTCTTTTTTGCTGGTGGTTCATATTTTCAGTGGTTTCCATTACAAAACCTAGTGTCAGATAATTTTTATCAATTGAGTTGGTTCGGAAAAATTACGGACTATTTATGGCACATGACGTTGCCGCTTATTACCATGGTGTTGGGTGGTTTTGCGAGCTTAACTTATTTAACCAAATATTCATTTTTAGAAGAACTCAATAAACCTTATGTCTTGGCAGCTTATGCAAAAGGTTTAAATAGCCAGCAAGTCTTATATAAACATGTATTCCGTAATGCCATTCTAGTGGTTCTTGCTGGATTGCCTGAGGCTTTAGCAGGCATTTTCTTTGTGGGAAATCTTTTTATTGAAATTATTTTTCACCTAGACGGTGTAGGATTGTTGGGCTTTGAAGCAATTGTTCAGCGAGACTATCCGGTTATTTTTGGCGTATTGTTTTTCTTCACGCTGTTTAGCCTGCTTTTACGTCTTATTTGCGATGTACTGTATCAATGGATTGATCCGCGTATTCACTTTGACGCACAAGGAGGCAAATAATGTCTTTTATTGTGCGGTCACGGCTGCAAAAGTTTAGGCAACATAAATTAGGGTGGGCAAGCTTTATCTTGTTTAGTCTTATTTTGATGATGTCCTTAGCTGCTGAGCTCATTGCTAACGACAAACCATTGTTGGTGAAATATGAGGACGCTTATTATTTGCCTATCTTTAAAACATATCCCGAAACCACTTTTGGTGGCGTGTTTGAAACAGAAGCAGATTATAAAGATCCCGCTGTACAAGAACTCATTAATCATAAAGGCTGGACTATTTGGCCCCTCATAAGATTTTCTTACCAGACTCCTAATTTAGACTTGGCTGTACCTGTGCCATCGCCACCTTCTAAGCAGAACTGGTTAGGAACAGATGACCAAGGGCGAGACGTGCTTGCACGTATTCTCTATGGGCTTAGAGTCTCATTACTTTTCGGCTTGGCTTTAACAGGTTGTGCAGCACTACTTGGCATTTTTGTGGGCGCTATACAAGGCTACTATGGTGGCTGGGTCGATTTGTTAGGGCAACGATTGATAGAAGTCTGGAATGGTTTACCCATGCTCTTTATGGTCATGATTTTGGTCAGCATGTTTACCCCAAATGTATATTGGTTATTTTTTATTATGCTGTTCTTTAGCTGGACTGTACTTGTGGGAATTGTCCGTGCCGAATTTTTAAAAGCGCGTCAACTTGACTATGTGCGTGCGGCTCAGGCTTTAGGTGTAACTGATAGAGCAATTATCTTTAAGCACATTTTGCCAAATGCCATAAGTTCTAGTCTATCGCAGTTACCTTTTATTTTGACCACTAATATTATTGCTTTAACCGCACTTGATTTCTTGGGCTATGGCTTGCCGCCAGATGCAGCCTCTTTAGGTGAGTTGTTGTTGCAAGGTAAAAATAACTTAGACGCACCGTGGTTGGCTTTATCTGGGTTTTTTAGCTTAGCTTTTGTATTGTCATTATTAATTTATATTGGGGAGGCGGCACGTGATTTTGACCCAAGAAAATAACTTAAATGTAGATGCTAGATTGCTAAATATAGAAAACCTTTCAATCTCTACGCAAGATCAGCCTTTATTAGAAGGTCTCAATTTACACTTACAAGCCAGAGATACGCTTGCAATTGTAGGTGAGAGTGGTTCAGGTAAAACAATAAGCTGCTTGGCGATGATGGGATTATTACCAGAAAAATTAAAAACATCTGGTCGTATTATTATTGATTCAAAAAATATTTTAGAAATAGACGAAAAGACTAGAACTTATTTACGTGGCCATCATATTGCCATGATTTTTCAGGAGCCTTCTACAGCTTTCAACCCATTACATCGGGTTGAAAAAATTGTCGGTGAAAATTTTATTTTACAAGGTAGATCAAAATCGAAAGCTCAGCAGCAGGTAATTCAATTATTAAAAGATGTAGGAATCGCTAATCCAGAGTACATTTTAAAACGTTATCCGCATGAGCTTTCAGGTGGTCAAAAACAGCGGGTGATGATTGCGGCTGCGCTAGCTCTTCAACCTAAAATTTTAATTGCAGATGAACCAACTACCGCGCTTGATGTGATTTTACAGACGCAAATTTTAGAATTATTAAAATCTTTGCAAAGCAAATATGGTATGGCACTGATTTTGATTAGCCATGATTTGAATTTGGTACGCCGTTATGCTGATGAACTGATTGTATTACATAAAGGACAAGTTGTAGAGCAAGGTCAGCTTCAGCAGATCTTTAAAAATCCTGCTTCAATTTATACCCAGCAATTATTAGATCATGATCTTGGTTTCGCTGAGCAACATTCAACTAGTCATAAAATTTTATCTGTTCAACAACTCAATGTTAAATATCCAATGCGACGTGGTTTCTTTAACCGAATTCAGGGTTATACCAATGCGGTTGAAAATGTAAATTTTGAGCTTGCTCAAGGCGAAGCATTAGGCGTTGTGGGTGAAAGTGGATCCGGAAAATCTTCATTGGCTTTGGCTCTGGTTCGATTAATTAAAAGTGAGGGACAGATTAACTTTCTAGGGCAAGATATAAACCGCTTAGAACAAAAAGCTTTACGCAAGATCAGGTCAGACTTACAGATTGTTTTCCAAGATCCATTTGGTAGTCTAAACCCACGTATGACGGTAGGGCAGATTGTTGCTGAAGGGTTAAAAGTCAAAGCGATAGCTGATAAAGAAATTAAACAGCAAGTTGAATCAGCTTTGATAAAAGTTGAGTTGGCAGAGGGCTTTCAACATCGCTATCCACATGAACTTTCTGGTGGGCAACGACAACGTGTTGCTTTAGCGAGAGCTTTAGTAGTTCAACCTAAACTTTTAATTTTAGATGAACCAACGTCTGCCTTAGACCGAACCACGCAAAAAGCGATGATTCAATTATTACGACGTTTACAACAAACAGAGCACTTGAGCTATATTTTTATTAGTCATGATTTAAATGTGGTCAAAGCACTGTGTCATAAAGTGATGGTATTACGACATGCAAAAGTTGTGGAATATCAGCCGACTGAGCAGTTATTTAATGCCCCAAAAACTGAATATACCAAGCAGTTAATTGCGGCAAGTTATTAAATTTATTTAATAAGATCCTGTTTTATAATAATAAATTTTATTTAAATTTTTAATGCAAAAAGTTGCATTTTTTTATATTTTTTAAATTTGACATGTGCTATTGTCAGTTATCGATTTTCCCTTGACATGACCTATAACTCATCTAAATTAGGGTAATTGCTCTAAAATATTAAAAGAGGTTAACCATGAGCCAGATTGCACAACCAATCACAATTCGAAATACCACATTTAAAAACCGGATTATTAAAGGTGCAATGAGTGAGGCACTTGCAAACTATGAGGGGCAGCCAAATGACTTACATTTAGGTTTGTATGGTGCATGGGCCAAAGGTGGTTTGGGCTGTGCGATTACTGGAAATGTTATGGTCAATGTAGAGGCCAAAAACGAACCCGGGGTAGTGGTGATTGAAACCGAGCGTGACCTAGAGCGTTTAAAAGAATGGGCAGCAGTCGGTAAACAATATGGGATGGTACAACTTATCCAATTGTCTCACCCTGGTCGTCAGTGTCCAAAGGGCCTAAATAAAGAAACAGTTGCACCTTCGGCAGTTCCTTTTAGCCCAGCTTTAGCGACTATGTTTGGTACTCCACGCGCTCTTACGCATGAAGAAATTTTGGATATTATTAAACGTTTTGCGACAGCTGCTCGTATTTGTGAAAAGGCAGGTTTTGAAGGGGTACAGTTACATGGTGCACATGGCTATTTAATTAGCCAGTTTTTATCACCATTAACTAATAAACGTACAGACCAGTGGGGTGGTTCAATCGAAAACCGTACTCGCTTTTTACTAGAAGTTTATAAAGCAGTACGTGAAGCAACTTCTGATAATTTTATTATTTCCGTTAAGCTCAACTCTGCCGATTTCCAGCGCGGTGGTATTAGCGAAGAAGATGTGATTTCGGTATTTAAAGCAGTTGATGAAGCCGGGATCGATTTAATTGAAATTTCAGGTGGAACTTACGAAGCACCTGCAATGGCTGGTGCCAAAGCTGATAAACGTAAGGCAAGTACTATTGCACGTGAAGCGTACTTTCTAGATTTTGCTGAAAAAATCCGTCAGCATGTTAAATGTAAACTCATGGTGACAGGTGGCTTCCGTACTGTAGAGGGCATGAATGCTGCACTCGCAAGTGGTGCATGTGACTTTATTGGTATTGCTCGTCCATTTGCAGTAGAAACCGATTTAACAGAACGTTTAATTGCAGGGCAAGACGTGCGTTATGCCGTAAAACCGATTAAAACGGGCTTACCTTTTGTCGATAAAATGGCAATTATGGAAATTATTTGGTATGCAGCTCAATTTAAAACGATTGGTAAGGGTAAAAAGCCAAATCCAAAACTTTCACCACTGGTAGTGTTTTTAAATTACGCCAAAGGCAATATTAAAGCGGTGATTCAAGGACAAGTGAATTCGCGTAAGTCAGCGTAAAAATTTCTTAAAGTAAAGGTACTATTTCTAAGGATGAAATAGTACCTTTATACTCAATTTAGAACGTATAGCTCATACCTAATTGAACGGTACGTGATTCACCCGGATAAGCATATAAATTGAAAGCACTTTCATCATAAACTTTATCAAAAATGTTCTTCACATCTAAGTTAAGACGAAGTTTTGGTGTCGCCTGATAATAAGAAACCAAATCTGTAACTGCATAACCTTTCATGATATAGGTACTATTGGCTGTCTGACCTGCACGTTTATCAATATATTTTTGATTGATGCCTAGACCTAAGCCTTGTAAAGGACCATCCTGAAATTCATAGATATTTAAAAGATTAAAACTATTCTTTGGAATATTGGCTAGAGCTGTTCCTTTTTGCAAAGTATTGTCTTTAGTTACTTCCGCATCTGTATAAGCATATCCACCAATAATTTTCCAGGCAGGTGTAATTTGACCAGCAATATTTAACTCAATGCCACGGCTACGAACTTCGCCAGCAGCGACTTTATAAGCTGAATCAACAGGGTCTAGTGTTAAGACATTTTCTTTATTAGCATAAAAAATAGCGGAATCAATCGATAACATATTATCAAGTGCTTGCCATTTAAAACCTAACTCGTAAGCCGTACCTTCTTCAGGATCAAAACCTTCTCCGTTACGGCTGGCGCCAGTATTTGGTTTAAAAGATTTTGCAGCATTGCCATAGAGTGAAAGGTCATCACTGGCTTTATAAACTAAGCCTAAACGTGGAATAAATGCATCATGACTGGTATTCCAGTTGGTAGTATTTGGTAATAGGTTTTTGTAATCGTGCTCGTAATGCTCAAATCGTAAGCCTAAGAGTGCGCTTAAACGCTCATTTAAGTCGATTTGGTCTTGTACGAAAAGGGCCGTTGTTTTTAAGCTTTCACGGTCATGTGTGGTTACACGATTGAGCTCAGGTAAAGGTTGCCCTAAAACTGGATTATAAATATTAATAGGGTAGCTACCGATATCTCCACTTGAGCGAATAATGTATGACTTATAATCATAATTTTCATATTCAAGGCCAGTCACTAAAGTATGGGCTAAACCTAAAAGCTGGAAATTGCCTGTGAGATTAATTTGGGTATCGGTATCTTGCCATTTTAATTCGCGATAATTGTAATTTCGCCCTAAAGTTTCTCCATCAGCCTGTATGCCATTTGCTTCTACTGCATAGCCATGCAATTTGCCATTTAAATATTGCACGCCAGCATTTAGCTTCCAGTCATTCCCAAGGTCATGTTCAACTCGTAATTGAGTCATATTGTTATCATTGTAGAGTCGATTGTAGTATTTACCCGTTTCCCATAAATAGGTTTCTGGTGAGCTATTAAAAGATTTCTGTGTTGGATAACGTGTATGACCACGGTCGAGTGGATGTTGGTTTCTTAAAATATCGGCTTCAAAAGTAACCCTAGTGGCATCAGTAGCTTGCCATTGAATGACTGGTGCAATTCCATAACGTTTAGATTCGACATGGTCACGGTAACTATCCCCACCTTCTGCAATCACATTTAGACGATAACCAATATTTTCTGCATTTGGGATAGTACCTGTTGTATCGACAGTAGTGCGATATAAACCTTCACTGTTGAGCTGTGCACCTAAAGTGGTTTGTTGCTCAGACTTTGGTGTTTTAGAAATTAAGTTAAACGTACCACCTGGGTCACCACGTCCATATAAGCTAGAAGAGGGGCCACGTAAAACGTCTACACGTTCAATTGTGTTGCTATCCGGCGCATTTGGATAGCCACGGTTAATTGGAAACCCGTTTCGATAAAACTCACCACTGGTAAACCCGCGCACGTTAAAACCAGTTAAACCTTGACCACCAAAGTTATTAGCACGAGTCACGCCACCAGCTAAATCAAGTGCTTCAACTAAGCGAGTTGCACCAATATCTTCAATTACTTTTTGGGTTACCACGCTCACAGATTGCGGGGTATCTTGTAATGCAATTTCACTACGCGTAGCACTACTGGAACTATCCACTTTATAAGTCTGGTCAGATGCCTGTTGGGCTTTAATTTTGATAGTTGCAAGAGTAGTTGAAGAGTTGTTCGTGTCTGCAAAAGCAGCTGGAATACAGCATAGTTGTGCAATACTCAGGGAGAGAAGGCGAAGCTTAAGATCCATTTAAAACCTTTTTGATAATAAATATCAGTATAAAAATAAGAATTATTATATTGTAAAACGATGTAAAGGAAATACTGGATCAGTGATATATTTGCACAAGTGTATTTTATTTAGAAATAAAGAAAAATATAAAAAGAATAAGAAGACAGAACTTAGAGAGAAAAATTTTATATGAAGAGAATATGGCGTCCCTACGGGGATTCGAACCCCGGTTACCGCCGTGAAAGGGCGATGTCCTAGGCCTCTAGACGATAGGGACGTTGAGGATGGCGGTATCTTAAGAAGCCGCCACCAAACTGTCAAGGAGGTAAGGAGACAGTTTGTTCAAAATATAGCAAAACAGTTCAGCAGTCTTTTGAGTATCGTATAAAGCAGAGTGTGCTTCTTTACCATCAAACTCAATTCCAGCTTGAATACATGCTTTTGCAAGTACAGTTTGTCCAAACATTACTGCACTTAAAGTGACCGTATCCATCACTGAAAAACTATGGAACGGGTTTTGGTTTTTTGTACCTGAGCGAGCAATGGCCGCTTGTAAAAAACCAAGGTCAAAATGTGCGTTGTGGCCTACGAGTACTGCATGAGTACAATGTTGCTGTTTACGAACTTCATTGACCGATTTAAAAATGCGACGTAAAGCAGTTCTTTCATCTTCAGCCATTGCAATACGCATTGGGTTGAATGGATCAATACCAATGAAGTCTAGCGAACGGCGGTCGAGGTTAGCCCCTTCAAAAGGGTTAATATGTGCATGAAATGCAGGACCAGGGACAAATTGTCCCTGAGCATTATACACAATCGGAATGCATGCGATTTCTAGCAATGCATCTGTCTGGGCATTAAAACCTGCCGTTTCAACATCGACAACAACAGGTAAGAAGCCACGAAAACGTTGGCCAATGACCGGGACAGAGTTTTCTTGTGTCACACTTTTCTCCATTGCAGCATTTTCCCGGCATGCAGCGGGATGATTTTTTGATTATCTAAATAATCAAAAGATTCTGGAACGAGGTTATCTTCTTTAACCAAAGTAATGGTAGAAGTATTACGTGGTAGACCGTAGAAGTCTGCACCAAAATGGCTAGCAAAACCTTCTAGACGCTCTAATTTACCGACTTGGTCAAATGCTTGTGCATAAAGCTCAATTGCATTTGGTGCACTATAGCAGCCTGCACATCCACAAGCATTCTCTTTTGCATTTTGTGCATGAGGAGCGCTGTCTGTACCTAAGAAAAACTTAGGATTACCGCTTGTCGCCACTTCAAGCAAAGTCGTTTGATGCGTTTGACGTTTTAAAATTGGTAAACAGTAGAAGTGCGGTTTAATACCACCAACCAACATATCATTACGGTTAAATAATAAATGTTGTGGAGTGATTGTTGCCGCCACATTACGGTCTTGTTCTAAAACAAAGTGTGCTGCATCACTGGTAGTGATGTGCTCAAGCACAACTTTAAGCTTCGGGAACTGTTTCAATAGAGGTGATAATACCTCATCTAGGAAGCGTTTTTCACGATCAAAAATATCTACATGATTATGAGTTACTTCACCATGAAGCAATAACGGAACTTGATGCTCTTCTAATTGCTCAATGACTGCATAAACTTTACGAATATCACTCACGCCATTATCGGAGTTTGTGGTCGCACCAGCAGGATAAAGCTTAATTGCATTTACATGTTCTGATTCTTTAATTTTACGAACTTCATCAGGTGAAGTGTGGTCAGTAAAATAAAGCACCATACGAGGGTCAAAATTATTGCCTTCCGGAACATGAGCAAGAATGCGTTCGCGATAAGCTAAAGCTTCTTCTACTGTTTTTACAGGCGGTACAAGGTTAGGCATACAAATCGCGCGGGCGAATTGTTTAGCCAAATCTGGAACAGTACGTTTTAATGCTAAACCATCACGTAAATGTGCATGCCAATCATCTGGCTGGAGCAGGGTAATAGAGTTCAAGGCAGTTCAAACTTCGAAATAAAACAAATGATAATCGATAAAGTGTGAAAATGGTAACGAGAATTACGGACAAATGGCAAAATAAAGCGCAGGGAGCTTTAAAAAATAATGTTATATTTTGTTAATGCAGAATATGTGGGAATCGACTAGTGGCGAATAGGGGAAATGTACATCAATTACTCAAATCTAAAGAAGAAATCGAGTATTTGGTCACTCTACATACCCATCGTTATGCCAATATGCCTTTGCCCAAACAACTGGAAAAAAAATTCTGGTGTTTAAATCTTGATCGAACTAGACAGAACATCTCAAAGTTTCTAGCAAGTGGTGTACTCACTTATTTAATTTTTATTTTATTGGCCCTGCCGACCGACTATTTAGTGATTGGGGTACCTTATATTACTTTGGACTTTATTCATTGCTTACTTAGCGCAATGAATATTGCACTTGCCCTGTTATTGTTCTGGGTTTTTGCCAAATTTACAAAACTCTCCGAGCACTTTTATTTAGCTGCATGTGGTATTGTATTTTTAACCATTATTATTAATGCGATGTTATTGCTTAGTGTCGGAAATATGGCGCTTAAGAACCAGTCTATGTTGCTTCTTTCATTTTTATATATGCTCGGGTTCATATTAAGCGGTATTAAACCTTTGCATATGCTTTGTGTTGGTTTATTGGCAGCATTTTTAGTTTTTGCTTTTCTTATTTTGTTAGATGTAAATTGTGATTATATTGCGCTGGGCCGTGCTTTGTTCGGTAGTTGTATTTTAGGTTTCTCGATTAGCAGTATGCTCATCTCAAGAGAAAGGAGCCTTTTTTTAAATAACCAGCTTGCTGAAATTAATGAACAGATCTTACGGATTGAAGCGTCGGAGTTATTGCATTTAAGCCAGCAGGATGCCCTGACTCAAATTTCGAATCGACGTACATTTGATGAGATGTTTGATTTTTTCTACTACCGAGCAAATCAAGAGAAGCGTCCTTTAGCTGTTTTATTTATTGATATTGATTTTTTTAAAAACTATAACGATTTTTACGGGCACCAGATGGGAGATAAAGTCATCTCTAGCATTGCCGCAGCAATTAAAAACTCAATTCGTCATGTCGATTTTGTTGCGCGTTATGGGGGCGAGGAGTTCGTTGTACTTTTACCTGAAACACCTGCACAGGGTGCTTATTCAGTGGCTGCAAATATCTATAAAGCCATTGAGCGGCAAGCGATTCCTCATGCAGCTTCTTTAGTGTCGAAGTATGTCACTATCAGTTTAGGGTTTACCGTATATACGGGTGGGCTAAAGATGGGACAAGATAGGCTTATTCATGCGGCAGATCAGGCTTTATATCGGGCAAAACAGCTTGGTCGTAATCAAATTTATTATCAGCCATTACAGGTCGCCGAAATTGCCTAACTTAACTTTAAGTATAAAAAAGCCACCTATTGAGGTGGCTTTTTTGACGTTATAAGAAATTATTTTTTCTTATTGTCTAATTGAGGTACAGCAGAACCTTGACCGATTGAAAGCAAGCCAGCATCTGTATAGATACCTAGTTTTGCACGTGTATCGGTAATGTCGAGGTTACGCATAGTCAACTGACCAATACGGTCCATTGGCGTAAACATTGAATCACCTTTTTCCATTGTTAAACGTTCAGCTTCGTACGTTAAGTTTGGAGATTCAGTGTTCATGATGGTGTAGTCATTACCACGACGAAGTTCAAGTGTTACTTCACCAGTAATTGCTTTAGCTACCCAACGCTGTGCAGTTTCACGCAACATAAGCGCTTGAGAATCGAACCAACGGCCTTGGTAAAGTAAACGGCCTAAACGTAAACCGTTAATGCGGTATTGTTCGATCGTATCTTCGTTGTGAATACCAGTAACCAAACGCTCGTAAGCAATATGAAGAAGGGCCATACCCGGTGCTTCATAGATACCACGAGATTTCGCTTCGATAATACGGTTTTCGATTTGGTCAGACATACCTAAACCATGGCGACCACCAATACGGTTTGCTTCAAGAATAAGCTCAACCGGATTGTCAAAACGCTGACCATTTAATGCAACAGGTACACCTTCTTCAAAACGTACAGTCACTTCTTCTGGTTTGATTTCAACTTCTTCTTTCCAGAAAGCAACGCCCATGATTGGGTCAACGATTTTGATACCTGCATTTAGGTATTCAAGATCTTTTGCTTCGTGAGTTGCGCCCAACATGTTTGAGTCAGTTGAGTACGCTTTTTCTTTTGACATTTTGTAGTCAAAACCGTTGTCGATGAGGAACTGTGACATTTCTGCACGGCCACCAAGCTCATCAATAAAGTTTTGATCTAACCATGGCTTATAAATTTTAAGGTTTGGGTTGGTCAACAAACCATAACGATAGAAACGTTCAATATCGTTACCTTTATAAGTTGAACCGTCACCCCAGATGTTTACGTCATCTTCTTTCATGGCAGTAACGAGCATAGTACCTGTTACTGCACGACCGAGTGGAGTCGTATTGAAATAAGGAACACCACCTGTACTGATATGGAATGCACCACACTGAATTGCAGCAATACCTTCAAGCGCCAATTGTAAGCGGCAGTCAATCAAGCGAGCTTTCACAGCGCCGTATTGTTCTGCTTTCTTTGGAATTGCATCGTAGTCATCTTCATCTGGCTGGCCTAAGTTTGCAGTATATGCATAAGGCTCAGCGCCTTTTTGTTTCATCCACAATAAAGCAGCTGAAGTGTCTAGACCACCGGAGAAGGCAATCCCAACTTTTTTGCCTACTGGTACATGCTGCAAGATAGTTGCATTATCAGTCATTGCTAATCCTAACATTTATGAAAAAGACCCCGTTGAGGCGGTCTCGAGAATTCTGAATGGCGGCTATTGTAGCACTATTCATGGTGCTTTTTTTGGCAAAAAAAGCATTAATTCACTTGTTCTGGTGGCTATTTATTATTTAAAGAAAAATATGGGATTATCTGCTTCATTTATAGATTGACCATAATCTCAAATAAAAAATAATTCTTGGTCATCCAAAATTATCAAAAAAGTATTAAAGTACTATGCAACAAGTTGCAAAAAAATATTGGGACGCAGCATGACAAGTTACGCCAATTTATTAAAACCATTACATTTGGGCTTCACAACCATTAAAAACCGTGTGGTCATGGGATCTATGCATACGGGATTAGAAGACCGCTTTTTTAACTACCCAAAACTGGCAGCTTATTTTGAAGAGCGTGCCAAAGGTGGAGTTGGTTTGATTGTGACTGGCGGTATTTCTCCGAACCGTCAAGGATGGTTGGCTCCGGCTGGCGGAACCATGAATAGCTTATTTGATATTCCGCAGCACCGTTTGGTGACTCATGCCGTTCATAAGCATGGTTCAAAAATTTTGATGCAAATTTTGCATGCGGGACGCTATGGTTACCAGCCATTTGTAGTGTCTTCGAGTGCAATAAAATCACCGATTTCACCATTTAAGCCACGTCAACTTTCTGAAAAAAATATTCTCAGTACCATTGAAGATTATGCACAGTGTGCCGACATTGCCAAAAAGGCAGGCTACGATGGCGTTGAAATTATGGGGTCGGAAGGATATCTGATTAACCAGTTTTTAAGTCGCCATGTAAACCAGCGTACAGACCGTTGGGGTGGTGAAATTGAAAACCGTATGCGTTTCCCGGTTGAAATTGTCAAAGCGATCCGCGCAAAAGTTGGCGAAAAATTTATTATCTGTTTCCGTTTATCGCTGCTTGACCTTGTGCATGACGGTAACACCATGCAAGAAGTGGTTACGGTTGCGAAAGCTTTAGAAAAAGCGGGTGTTACTTTATTAATACGGGTATTGGTTGGCATGAAGCACGTGTGCCGACTATTGTCACCTCGGTCCCTCGTGCCGCGTTTGTTGATTATACGGCTCATGTAAAACAACATATTTCAATTCCAGTCATTGCGTCTAACCGTATTAATATGCCTGAAACTGCTGAAGAGATTTTGGCAACTGGCAAAGCAGATATGATTCAAATGGCTCGCCCTTTATTGGCCGATGCTTTTTGGGTAAATAAAACTGCGACCAATCGTGTAGATGAAATTAATACGTGTATTGCCTGTAACCAAGCATGTTTAGATCATGCATTTAAAAATAAACGTGTGTCTTGTTTAGTAAACCCACGTGCAGGCCATGAAACTGAATTGGTTTATTTAAAAACCAAACAACCAAAGCGTATCGCCGTTGTAGGTGGTGGTGTAGCCGGTATGTCTGCTGCAACTGTTGCTGCAAGTCGCGGTCATGCAGTGACCCTGTTTGAAGCCAATGCAGATGTAGGTGGTCAGTTTAACTTTGCAAAGGTTGTGCCGGGTAAAGAAGAATTTCACGAAACCATTCGCTACTTTAAAGTACAACTTCAAAAAACTGGGGTAGATGTTCGTTTAAATACTCGTGTTAATCGTGAACAACTTGAACGTGAAGGTTTTGATGAGGTGATTGTGGCGACTGGAGTCGTGCCGCGTGCATTAAAGATTGAAGGAAGTAATTCACCTCAAGTCCTTTCTTATGCTCAAGTTTTACAGGGTGCTGAAGTTGGACGAAAAGTTGCAGTGATTGGGGCAGGTGGTATTGGTTTCGATGTCTCAGAATTTTTACTTAAACCTCCACATCAACCACAGCCTCAACCTTTAGCCGAGTGGCAACGTGAGTGGGGTGTAGACCCAGATCCAAATTATGTTTCTGAAGGTGGTATGCAACCACCAGTAATTGAGCCAGCGATACGAGAAATTTATTTGCTGCAACGTAAAACAACCCCTCTCGGTATTGGTCTTGGCAAGACTTCGGGGTGGGTACATCGTGCCCAGCTTAAAAAGCACGGTGTACGCATGCTTCGTGGCGTGCAATATAAAGCAGTTACCGATGAAGGGCTTTGGATTGAGCATAATGGTCAGGACCAGCTTTTACGTGTAGATACCGTTGTGGTGTGTGCGGGGCAAGAGTCGGTAAAAGACT